>JABJCN010000202.1 GCA_018668635.1 Opitutia bacterium | reverse complement strand
TGGTGACCTTCCAGAGGATCCTATTACTTGGGAGTTCCCTACTGGTGGAGTCATTTATTCCAGTGTTACCTTGGCCAATGATGGGACCGTCTTTATTGGTTCCGGGGATAACAAGCTTTATGCCTTGAATTCTGATGGCACATTGAAATGGGAATATGAAACCGGAGACTGGGTGGATTCAGTTCCTGCCCTTAGCCCAGACGAGTCCACTGTCTATGTTGGTTCCTGGGATAACAAGCTTTATGCCATTAATGCAGTAACCGGTGCACTTTCCTGGAGCTATGAAACCGGTAATTATCTTTTGGCTTCTCCCTCGGTAGGAGCGGACGGGGTTATATATTTTGGTTCCAATGATAATTTTTTCTATGCGCTAAACCCCGATGGCACCCTTAAATGGGAGTACTTCCTGGAGTCGGAAGATACTGTTTTAATTCATTCCTCTGCGGCCATAGGGGAAGATGGAACCATCTACTTTGGCGCACATGACGGGAAACTCTACGCCCTGAATCCTGACGGGACTCTTCTTTGGTCTTATGAGGTTGCCACTGGTCTGAATGGAGAGAATAGCATAATATCCTCTCCTGCGTTGGATGAGGATGGGAACCTCTATTTCGGTGCCGGTAGCGGTGCTTTTTATTCACTGGATTCTTCCGGACAGTTGCGCTGGACCTATCGCCTCCTTGAGGAAAGCATAGATGATGAAACCTTGGACAGTTCTCCTGTGGTTGGCCCCATGGGGAATATTTATTTCGCCACACGGGAAGGCTATCTGGTCGCGCTTGACAATGAAGGAGTGGAGCTATGGAGCGTGGATGTTGGGGATGTCTTTTTAAGTGCCCCGCTTGTTGATTCAGAGGGCAATGTCTATATCCCCTCCTATTTTGGGCTTGCAGAGGATTCTGAGACAGGGGAGTCTCAGGATGTCAGTGGCATTACGGCATTCGACAGCAGTGGCACAGAGCTTTGGGATTATTCCCTAACCTATGGTTACATTGACTCCTCGCCAACAATGGATGCCAATGGAATTCTCTACATTGGTGCATCTGATGGTTCAGTTGTTGCATTAAATACCGGAGCTCAAAACTCTCTGGCATCCGGCGCTTGGCCAAAGCTTAGAAATGACCGATCTGGCACAGGGCGCTCCAGTGGATTGTTCTATCAAATTGAAACAATGGATCTGGGAAATGGATGGTATCATAATCCATGGATTGGACCTTTCTACCCTGTGGGTAATGGTTGGCTCTATCACCTTGACTTGGGCTGGGTTTCACTTTCTGGAGGGGATTCTTCTTCCTGGCTCTGGTTGCCGGTTGCAAATAATTGGTACTGGACGAGTCAATCCGCATATCCATTCCTGTATCGGCAGGCCTCGGTCTACTGGATTTATTACAGCGACTTGTATGATGCATTTTACCATCACGGAGAAAGTGCGGGTTGGTCTGTAAGTCCATGAAAAATTCTTGCGGATGGCTCTTTTCCGCATAATGTTGCATCTCACACTGTTCACCTATTTTCGTCTGCCCGCCACCATGTTTTTTTCCCGGTCTTCCAGTATAGCCCGCCTCTTGCTGTTTGTCCTCCTTGGATTAATGGTCTTTTCACGTCTGTTTGCTGCAGTCATCTATGTTCAGTTTGATGCGGATGAAGACGGGGAGGGTACTTCATGGGCGGATGCACTGTATTCAGTACAGGACGCATTATTATATGCGCAGACCGGGGATGAGATTTGGGTCTCTTCCGGGACCTATTACCCGGACTATGGTGATGCGGTTTTCGAGGGAGATCGTTTTGCCTCCTTTGAGTTAAAGTCCGGTGTATCTCTTTATGGAGGTTTTGCTGGGACGGAAACGCAGCGAACCCAACGGGATTCATCAGTTAATGAAACAATTCTAAGTGGTGGGATTGGTTCGTCCGCTGATGGTTCCGAGGATTCCATCCATGTGGTGACCGGAGGCGATACGGATGAAACTGCCATCTTGGATGGCGTTACGATATCCAATGGTAGCGCTGATAGTGGAACCGGAGAGTATAGTGTTGGAGGCGGACTTTATATTATCGCCGGCAGTCCGACAGTCAGCAATGTCACTTTCAAGGATAACGAGGCCACCACCGGCGGTGCTGTTCATGTGGAGGGATCATCGTCCAACCCAATTTTCACAGGTTGCTCCTTTACCGGTAATTCTGCATTTTATGATGGTGGCGCGGTCAATTCCCTGAATGCTTCTCCGCAGTTCAGTAATTGCTCCTTTTCCGGCAATTTTGCCCTTGATGGCGTTGGTGGAGCGTTGCAAGTAAGCGGTACTGGCACCTTCCTTGCCACGGATTGCATTTTTTCAAACAATGAATCAGTCTATGGCGGGGGTGGTGCTGAAATTGTCTCTACAAGCCCAAAGTTTACACGCTGTACTTTTTCCGCCAACACAACCAGTGCCGGAGCCGGAGGCGGAGTGGAGAGCGATCAGGGGACCCCGGAATTTGATGCCTGTATCTTCAGTGGAAACACGTCCAATTATGCCGGCGGCGGACTGGCCAATTGGTCAGGCAACCCTGTATTTACAGACACCTCTTTCAGCTCCAATCAGGATTCAGGAGATTATGGTGGTGGCGGGGTCTTCAATTATCAGGGGAGTCCCGATTTCACCGGTTGCTCGTTCGACAGCAATTATGCGGATTATGGCGGCGGCCTCTATAACCTTGATGGAGCTCCCAAAATCTTGAACTGCAATTTTAGCAGTAACACCGAGGGAACAAATACAGGCTTGGGTGGTGGCGGTGGAATTTTCAATTATGATGGTGCTCCAGTGATAACCGGTTGTACGTTTTCCTTTAATATTTCAGCTTTTGGTGCAGGGATATACAACTATTTCGATGCTGTTGGCACCGTGAACCCTGTCATTGTAAAGTGCACATTCACCGATAATTCCTCCAGTGCAACTGAAGGTGGCGGATCAGGAATTGTGAACTGGAACGCACAGCCCGATATCTACAACTGTACTTTTTTGCGAAATACTGCGCAGGTCGGTGCGGCAATATGGAATGAGGTTGATGGTGTCGGTGGCCTGCTGTCCAATTGCCTGTTTGCCAATAACACTGCCACGGACTCCGGTGGCGCGATTTATAATCCACCAACGTCTGTTAATTGCACATTTTACGGAAATACTGCCGCGATCGGCGCGGCGATCTATGATGGAGCTGGTAAAACGCTTACCAACTGCATCCTGTATGGCAATACTGCTACCACGCAGGGAAACCCGATTGAAGCCACCAACCTAACGATCAATCACAGCATCGTGGAGGGTGGGTATGCCGGTCAGTCAAATCTGGACGCTGACCCAAGGTTCACTGATGCAGCCAATACGGATTTTACATTGGCCAATGATTCCCCGGCCATTGATGTCGGGGATACAGCATCCCTGCCTGTAGATTCAGCTGACCTTGACAGTGATACGAATATTGCGGAATCCTTGTCGCTTGACCTGGGGGATAAGGTTCGAACCTTCCGGGAGATCGTGGACATGGGGGCCCATGAGTTCGATGGGAACCGTCCGCCAGCATTTACACTTGCTTCGTTTACACTGACCACCGTGGAGAATCAGACTGCTGTTGCCACTTTGACGGCAGCCGACGCTGACGCGGGAGATACCCTGGCGTTCACCTTGGCCGGCGGAGCTGACGCTGCGTTGTTCGACCTTGCCTCTTCCACTGGGGTTCTGGCATTCAAGTCGTCTCCCGACTTTGAAACCCCTGGTGATGCCAACACGGACAATGTCCATGAGCTGACCCTGCAGGTTGGAGATGGCACGGTCACGGTTACTCAGGCGGTCACGGTTACAGTGACAGATGTCAATGATGCACCTGCGTTTACGCTTTCCTCATTTGCCCTGGCCGCGGCGGAGAACCAGACTGCTGTTGCCACTTTGACGGCAGCCGACGCTGACGCGGGAGATACCCTGGCGTTCACCTTGGCCGGCGGAGTTGACGCTGCGTTGTTCGACCTTGTCTCTTCCACTGGGGTTCTGACATTCAAGTCATCTCCTGACTTTGAAACCCCCGGTGATGCCAACACGGACAATGTCCACGAGCTGACCCTGCAGGTTGGAGATGGTACGGTCACGGTTACTCAGGCGGTCACGGTTACTGTAACGGATGTTGCTGAAAACCAATCTCCTTCCTTCACCAGTCATGGAGGGCAATCCCAGGTTGCCTTAAGTTTACCGGGGGATGCTTCAGTTGTCACCACGGTGATTGCTGTTGACCCGGATGGGGATGAATTGGCCTACAGTCTTTCGGGTGGTGTTGACCAGTCTCTTTTAAATGTGGATGTAGCCACAGGGCAGCTTAGTTTCAAACAGGCACCGGACTTTTTGAACCCGACCGATACGGATGGTGACAATATATATGAGGTCACCGTCAAGGTGACGGATGATGCGCCGAATTCCTTATCGGCGGAACAATCCTTTTCAATCACCGTCACCGAACCTGAAACAGGCGACGGGGATTCCGATGGCCTTCCTGACAGTTGGGAAACGGAACATGGACTTGACTTGGCCAGTGATGATAGCGGGGCAGATCCTGATGGCGATAATCTGTCGAATCTCCAGGAATACAAACTTGGTACAGACCCCAAGGATGGGAATTCCGGATTCATGGCCAATGAATTGAAAAGCAATGGTGGCGTTGACTTCAGCCTTACCTGGGAAAGCATCCCGGGCAAAAACTATACGGTTCAATCCTCGGTAGACTTGAAAACCTGGAGTGATCTTACTGGACCACATGCTGCTGTTGAAACTGAAACCTCAACAAACATTTCTGCCGAAGTTTCTCTCCGCCGTGCGTTTTATCGCGTTGTATTGGTCGAGTAACTGTTTTAATCAGGTCGCGTTGGATTCAATCCTTTTTGGGTGCCTGTAAGAGTTTCCCGTCACGATAAAGAATTTCCTTTATTAATTCCCCGTCCGGGCCTTTCTCAATATTTAAACCTGATGGTTGATCCTCCTCATAAAACCCAGCGTTGGCTAATTGCCCGTTTGGATGCCAGCCAAGGAATAGACCATGTTTTTTACCTTTCGCATAATGCTTCAGAGATTTTAGGTATCCATCAGGGTGCCACTCGATGGCGATGCCATCCATCCTCCCTTCTGAATAGAGCACCTCCTGCTTTTTAAGGCCAGTCTCTTCATGCCAAACTGTATGCAGTCCGTTTTCCTGTCCTTTCTCCCATGTGTAGATATTTCTCTTTGTGCCATCGGGATAGTATTCTATTGAAACACCAGAAAATGGATCCTCCTTTCCTGATGTGTATTGAAGTCCGTCTTCACCGGCCTTGAGTGCTCCAAATTCGACAAAGGTTGACTCATGAAATAGCTTTTCCTGAGCCACAATTGGTGCCCAGATGTATAACGTGAGGGCTATTATAATTTTATATTTCAAAGTTCTTGGAGCTACTTCAATTTAATTGGATTTGTGCACCCATATAGATCGCTATGAATGAAAAAGTCAAAACCATGGACTACGGATTTGGCATCGGTAAAGATCACCTCATATTAAAGATCATTGCCTTTTTCCTCTACATAAATTTCTTACCTACTTTCTGGTCATGAACTACCCCCTGTTCCTGTTAGCGTTAATTACCCTTACAACACTGATTGCCTGTTCCCCCTCTGGGAAAACCGGAGACGGTTCAATTGTGAAAGAGTGGAAGGGGGAGGTGGATTTATTTAAAACAGAATTTCAAATTCGTCATGGCTTGTTTCATGACTCATCAGACAAGCCTTACAGTGGCAGGTTGGCCATCCTAAATAATGGTGTGGCACATTATGAGATCCTGGTTGGTGCCGGACGTCCATTGAGTTTTAAGGATGCAAGTGGCCGGGCCGTATCCCGTTGGTCGTCCGCAGATTTATGGGTCGGCACGGATGCCGGCTGGGAAGTTGATTTTGAGGAACGTGCAGATGGCATATTCCACAATCCTTCAGGCCAACTTTTCTCGGGTAGGGTCATCAGTATTGATGATGCGACCGGGCACATTCAAGTTGAGTATAATTATACAGATGGCATTCCTCATGGCCCGGAGATTTATTTCAATGCCAATCACGAGGAGGCCAGCAGACAAGTATGGATACAGGGCAAAATCCCCTACAGTCCGCTGTAGTCGCCCGAAAGCATTTGGCCTCCTGGCATGAATGATTGAAAAAATATTTCCGAATGATTCCTTCGGTAGATATTGTTGTTTGTTAGCCGAACAATGAGTCAAATGGTTTTTTTAACATCAACATCTTTATCGTCGCATCCCTTCATTTTTTTAATTGGAGGAATTCTGGCCGTAACTCTTCTGGTAATTTTTGCGTATTCCACCCGTTGACCTCTTTCTTTTTTGGGTCATCGAGTCTTCTGCAACCGTCCCGTTGCCTAGACGGGTTATCTTTCTATCAATTTCATTGATGGAGGTGTAAAATCCGCTCGACCTTCATAAACAGCATCTGCAAATTATGCAGTTATATGTCGACTCATTATCTAGCTTGTGACTTTGGTGCCGAGAGTGGCCGCCTTATGTTGGGAACCTTAAACGCCGGCCAGCTTGCCCTTGAGGAGTTGCATCGATTCCCCAACATTCCCCTGGAAGATTCGCGGCATGGCTTACACTGGAATGTTTCCCAGCTCTTTGCCGAGGTGCAGAAGGGATTGAAGATCGCGGGTGAACGAAACCTTCCCATTTCCAGTATCAGCGTCGATGGGTGGGGCGTGGATTACTTTCTTCTCGATGCTGAAGGTGAAATTATAGAGCCGACCTTTTGTTATCGTAACGAACGAAACCAACAGGGCGTGGATCATGTATTTTCCAAGGTTCCTTGGGAAGAAGTTTACGGGGAGACAGGCATCCAGTTCATTAAGTTCAACACTCTATATCAACTGGGGGCAGAAACACCGGAACGTTTGGATAAGGCAGCTACGATTCTGCCGTTGGGCGACGGGTTCAACCACTTGCTCTGTGGCGTAGCGAAGGCCGAGGGATCCATGGCCAGCACAACCCAGATGTATGACCCGCGTTCGGGAGATTGGTCTGATACGTTGATAAGTGCGATGGGGTGGTCCCGCAACAAGTTTGCGGATATTGTGTCTTCAGGAACTCACCTTGGACCCTTAAAACCAGAATTGGCAGAAGCTTCCGGCTTGGGCGGAATTGATGTCATTGCCACTTGTAGTCATGATACCGGTGCTGCTGTGGCCGCCGTACCAGCAGTGGGGGAGGACTGGGCTTATCTTAGCTCCGGCACTTGGAGCCTTATCGGTGTCGAGTTGGCCAAGCCAATTATCAGTGACCAGTCCCGTGAATTAAATTTCACCAACGAGATTGGCTATGGCAATACGGTGCGCCTACTGAGGAATGTTACCGGCCTTTGGGTCGTACAGGAATGTCGGCGTGAATGGCAGAAGCTCGGTCAAAGCTATGATTACGCAGCCCTTGCTCAGCTTGCCACCGAGGCGGAGCCGTTCGTTAGCCTCATCAATCCTGACGATGATTGTTTCTTCAGCCCCGACAACATGTTGGAGGCCATCAAAAAATTCTGTTTAGACACTGGCCAGCCAGTCCCTGCATCTCCTGGTGCCTATATCCGGTGTGCCCTGGAAAGTCTGGCCCTTCTTTATCGTCGTCGTCTGTTTGAGGTTTCTGAATTAACAGGTCGCACCCTTAACAAACTACATATAGTTGGTGGTGGCAGCAAGAACGCCCTGCTTAATCAGTTTGCGGCCAATGCTACCGGCATGGAGGTCGTGGCCGGACCAGCCGAAGCCACCGCGCTTGGAAACATTATTGTTCAAGCCATTACCTTGGGGCACTTGGAAAATCTTGAAGATGCCCGACAGGTTGTCGGTGAGTCAATGGATGTAGAGTCTTATCTGCCGAAGGATACAGTTAGTTGGCAAGCCGCCTATCAGCGTTTTTCCAGATTAGCCGACAGTTGAGAAATCAATGTTCGGCATTCATGTACTCCGCAATTGTTACCTTACAACCCTGTTTTCGTAATTCGTCCACGAAGGAGGGCGGTGCGCCTTTATCTGTGATAATACTGGAAATATCATGAAGCCTTGAAAAGAAGTATTCCGAACGTTCTCCAAGTTTACTTGAGTCGACTAGAAGCACGACCTTTTCTGCCATTTTCACCAGAGTTTCCTTAAAGCCAGCCTGAGCTTCGAAGCCTTCGCTTGCTCCCCTCCGAGTATCGAGGCCTACGCAGGAAATAAAAGCAGTATTGATGTTGTGCCGATGGAGGGTGCCAAAACTGTCTCCTCCGTTGAATGTTTGCGTTTTGGGATGGTAACGCCCGCCGGTTGAAATCAGTTCCACTCGTTCCATACGTGCCAAATGGTGAAGCACTGCATAAGCGTTGGTTACCACGCGGTAGTCGAGGTCCGGAAGACTGCAAACCATTTCAAATGCCGTTGTGCTACTGTCAAAAGCGTAGGTCCTGCCAGATTCAATTTCCTGCATGGCTGCATTGGCTATGGCTTTTTTTTGATCCACTCGGATTGTGCTTCTTTCCGTGAATGACTGTAATTCGGTGGTGCCGAGTAAACGACTTGCTCCTCCGTGCACACGGGAAATCAGATGATTCTCCGCAAGAATTTGTAAATCCCGGCGTATTGTCTCATCGGTTACTTTAAATTCCTCAGCTAGATCTACTGTTCGGGCAGTGCCTCTTTCTTCCAAAAAGCTGAGGATCTTTTGATGTCGCTCAGAAGCTAACATAGTCAAAATTATTTGGGAAAATCTGGGTTTATGCAAGAATTATCTTGATTTTACGCTGAAAAACTGGTTTATTTTGGGATAAATCAAACATTTAACACATAATTTATGTCTGATATGCAGCCTTCTATAAATCGAGCACAAGTAGAGCAAATGGTGCGCTCCAGCCTGCTTCGTAAAGGCGCAGCCAGTAATAGTGCAAGCTCGACTCAAGGACAGGGCCCCAATCCCCTTGTAGTTAATATTAGTGCCCGGCATTGCCATTTATCCCAGGAATCTGTTGAAATCCTTTTTGGTAAAGGTCATCAGCTATCCCCAAAAAAATGGCTATATCAGGAAGGGCAATACGGGGCAGAGGAATCTGTAACACTTATTGGCCCCCGCAGTCGGGTTATTTCAAACCTTAGGATTCTTGGTCCCTGCCGGGATTTTGATCAGGTCGAACTGGCTTCAACGGATGCGATATCGCTTGGCTTTAAGATTCCTGTGGCTAATTCCGGTAATATTAAGGGGACTCCAGGATGTATGCTCATGGGGCCGGCGGGTTTCCTCAAGATGGAGGAGGGCGTTATTCGTGCCGCTCCCCACGTTCATATGGCTCCTGAAGATGCCGCTTTCTACGGGGTGGAAAACAAATCCTTTATGAAACTCCGAATTGGTGGCGAAGTCGGCCTTACTTTCGATCGAATTTTTGTCCGGGTGGATCCCTCATTCAAACTGGAAGTCCATATAGATACGGACGAAGGCAATGCGTGTGGCTTTACCCCGGACACTCCTTGTGAGCTGATTAAATAACCAACTCTACAATCCAACATATAAAACTAATACATAACTACCATGAGTGAATCAATTGGCCTAGTTGAAACAAAAGGCATCACAGGCTCCATTGAAGCCAGTGATGCAATGGCCAAGGCGGCCTTGGTCAGCCTTGTTAAGCAAATTCCCAGTGGCGGCGGTTTTCTGACCGTTCTCGTCAAGGGAGATGTCGGCAGTGTCAAAGCTGCTGTTGAAGCAGGAGCAGAAGCTGCCAGTAGCGTTGGCGAGCTTGTCGCGTCCCATGTAATCGCACGTCCTCATGAGGACTTGCTCAAAAACTTTGGATAACCTGAAGGGAGAATATATACAATGGCAGCAAAAAAAGCTATAGGAATGATTGAATGTAAGGGCCTCATTTGCCTGATGGAAGCCAGCGACGCTGCGCTTAAGTCAGCCGATGTCACGATGAACGGTTGGGAGAAAATTGGCAGTGGTATTGTCATTGCATTTTTCACCGGTGATGTCGCAGCAGTTAAGGCTGCAATTGAGGCAGGAGCAGATGCCGCTGGTGCAATTGGTGAAGTGGTCGCAGTTCAGGTGATTCCACGCCCGCACGAGGATCTCTCCAAGTTGGGCAGTTGGATTGGTTAATAGACCTCCGATGCCTTTAAAATTATAGAGCGTGAATATACTTGTCGCCAATCTGGGCTCGACCTCCTTCAAGTATCGCCTCATCGATATGAGCGATTTCAATTCAACTGAATTGGCTTCCGGTGGTTACGAGCGTGTGTCTGATTATATAGATTGTATAGAAGATATGCTGGAGAAACTGATTGGCGAGGGGCACCTGCAATCGGGGGAGGATATTGATGCCATCGGATTCAAGACCGTCCTTGGCAAGGATCTCAGCGGTTGTGTGGAAGCGGATGAACAAGTCCTTGAAGCCCTCAATGGATTCAAGGAAGTTGCCCCGGCCCATAATCCCGCTTATGCTGAGGGAATTCGTTGCTTCAGGGAAAAATTACCCAATGTTAAGCGGGTGGCTCTTTTTGAGACAGCGTTTTTTCAGTGGGTCACTCCTGGCGCATCCACATATGCCCTTCCCAAGACATGGCGTGAACTTGGAATTCAACGATTTGGTTTTCATGGCGCCAGCCACAAGTTTATTGCTGAACGCTCTGCAGAATTATTGGGCAACAATCATGTTGCAGATCGAGTCCGCCGGCTCTATGCGGATGGCCCCGGTGAATATAAGGAGGCGTCTTTGCGGGTAATTTCCTGCCATCTGGGTGGCAGCAGTTCCGTGGTGGGTATCAATAATGGTGTTGCCATGGGATCCAGCATGGGATTCAGCCCTCAAAGTGGGTTGCCGCAGAACAATCGGGTCGGGGATCTTGACTCCATGGCCATCCCCTATGTCTCAAAGATGCTCGGGCTTTCGGTTGAGGAGGCAGAGCAGCAGTTGACAAAGGAAAGTGGTCTCCTCGGGTTGTCCGGGGTGAGCAACGATGTCCGCGACATTTCCGAGTCGGCGGAATCCGGCAATACAAATGCTCAGCTGGCTATGGATGTCCTGGTGGATAGCATCCGTCATTGGGCGGGCTCCTTTTTCTTCAGGATGGGTGGAGCCGAGGCCATCGTATTTACTGCCGGTATCGGGGAAAACCGTACTGAGATTCGTGCCGGGGTTTGTGCCGGGCTTGAGAGTCTGGGAATCAGGATCGACCCTGAAGCCAACGCGAAAATGACTCGTGGTGCCGAAGGCTTTATAAGCACACCCGATTCGGTGATCAAGGTGTTGGTAATTCCTGCGAATGAAGAACTCGTGGTTGCCCGTGAGGTTTATCGAAAAACACACACCGCCTAACATATAAAATTTTCAATACAAAAATACTATTCAAACCTAACCCAAATATATAATGACAAAACAAGCAGTTGGAATACTCGAAACCAAGGGCCTTACTGCCCTGGTACAAGGCACAGATGCCATTCTTAAGGCGGCCAACGTCGAATTGACCGGCCCCATGAAGGGTGTTGGAAGCGCACTTGTCAGCTCGATTGTTACTGGAGATGTAGCGGCTGTTAAGGCAGGCATTGAAGCTGGTGCGGAAGCAGCCGGAGAATTTGGTGAGGTGGTCAGTGCCCACGTCATTGCACGTCCTCACGAAGACACCGAGACGATCCTGCCTGGAGCGAAACCTGCCGCGAAACGCGCCAAGAAGTAGGACTCATGTATCTCGGAAAAGTCATCGGGTCCGTCGTCTCGACCAAAAAGGAGGAAAGCATGAAGGGGCGTAAGCTCCTCATGATTCGCCCCATGTTGGTTGATCCCGAGGATTCCAGTCGGTTCAAGCCCGGCAACAACACGATTGTCGCAATTGACACATTGGGAGCCGGAGAGGACGAGCTGGTCATGTTTGCCCAAGGTAGTTCTGCCCGGCAGGCAGAAGGCTTAAAGTCCATCCCGGTTGATGCCGCCATTGTGGGCCTTGTTGATTCCGTTACCATTCAAGGCACGAAAACATTCGAAGCCAAGAATAGTTAACACTTTGAAGAAAAATTCCCATGAGCCAGATTAGTGAAACAGCGATTAGGGACATCGTTACCGAGGTCCTGACCAAACTTCAGTCTTCTGATACAGTATCGGCACCTGCGGTCGTGCCTCAAAATACACGCCATGGAGTTTATGAAGATGCCGCCAGTGCTGCCAAGGCAGCTGCCGGAGGCTTTCAACAGCTCAAGCAAAAGGGTTGGGCGGCCCGGGCCAAGGTGGTTGAGATCGTCAAGCGCATGTGTGCTGACAACGCGGACCGCTGGGGCAAAGTTGAATTTGAGGAGACCAAAATTGGTCGATTGGATCATAAGATCGCAAAGCTTCACGGGATCGGTAATGTTTTGGGTACCGAGTTTTTAACTCCCCATGGCATGAGTGGTGATGCTGGTATCACGATGGAGGAATGTGCGCCCTGGGGCGTCATTGGCAGCATCACACCGGTGACCCACTCCATCCCCACCATTGCCGGCAACATCGTCAACATGGTGGCGGCGGGCAATGCAGTTGTCTTCAATCCCCATCCCGGCGGAGCAGCCTGTGCAGCCTTGGCCATCCATGAATTCAATGAGGCGATCAAGGCGGCCCTCGGAATTGAGAACCTGCTTTGCACGGTCGAGAAACCTTCCCTCGACTCGTTCAATGAACTTTGTGCCGCTCCCGAAGTAGACCTTCTTTGTATCACTGGAGGTCCGGCAGTTGTTGATGCCGCAATGAAGACCGGCAAGCGTGCCATCTGCGCCGGGCCCGGGAATCCACCGGTGGTTGTCGATGATTGCCCCGGGGTTGATTTCGATAAGGTAGCCAGGGACATTATTCTTGGTGGTGGGTTCGATAACAACCTCCTCTGCATCGGGGAGAAACAGATTTTTGCGGTGGGGGATGCCTACGAGAAAACGCGGGATGCAATGGTAAAAAATGGTGCGGTTTTGCTAAACAGTGAACAACTGGAGGCAATCAAGACAGAGGTTTTCACCTTCAAGGAGGACGGCGGCGGTTGTTCACATGCGGTGCTGAATCGTGATTTCGTTGGAGCAGATGCCTCCACGCTTGCCAGCATTGCCGGCCTTTCCATTGACTCAAAGACTGAGTTGCTTCTGGCGGAGACTGATGCAGATGATTTATTTGTCATCGAGGAACAGATGATGCCGTTGCTGCCGATTGTCCGTTCCGGCTGTTTCGGTGAGGCAATCAGCCAAGCCAGGGAGTCTGAGCATGGGTACAAACATTCCGCCATGGTTCACACCATGAATGTTGCCAATATGACCGAGATGGGCCGAGCCATGGATACTACCCTTTACGTTAAAAACGGTCCCTGTGTCGCAGGTCTCGGGATGGGCGGTGAGGGTTACATTAGCTTCTCCATTGCAACGACAACAGGGGAGGGGATTACTACGCCGAGAACCTTCACTCGTTTTCGTCGGTGCGCACTGGTTGATCAACTGAATATTATTTAACAAATTTTTGACTCATCAATGATACACGCCCGCATAGACGGTCATGCCGTGAGCAGCATCTGCCATCCCAGTTTGACGGGACAGAAGATTGTTCTCTGCACACCAATCGATGAGACTGGCGACGCCATTGGTTCACCAATTGCCGCAGTCGATCCGCTTGGCGCCGGTCTCCATGCACGCGTTTTCATCACGACTGACGGACAATTTACACAAGGTGCCGTTGGTGATGATACTTCTCCTGTTCGCAATCAGGTCATAGGATTGATCGATTAATTGATGAAACCCGGTAAAGTAGTTGGCAAAGTAACCCTGCATCAGGCAGACCCGGCTTTTCGGGGCGCTCGTTGGCTTATGGTTGCCCCTATGGGAGAGAGTGAATTGACCGGCCAAAATCCAGGTGGCATCTCCAGCGAATGGTCCCCGGTGGTTTATGACAACCTCGGTGCCGGGGATGGAGACACTATTCTTTATGTCGAGGGGAGTGAGGCCACCCAACCATTTGATCGGCCGATCCCACTGGATGCAATTTCAGTCGCCATTATTGACAGCCACGAGTTTGCAACCCCCACCCAATCTTAAATTTCCCAAACCAGACTTTCAAATATCATGAGCAAGCTCTACACGGAAAAAGACCTTAAAAAAATGCTTGAGCAGGGCAAGTGCCTGGAATCCCTGCCGGCGGACGCCAGGCTAAGCCCTATGGCCCGCGACCTTGTTCGACAACGCAAAGTCAAACTAGGTTCCAGCGCCAAACCCTCGAAGCCAAGGGGTGGCGAGGCTAATGATTCAACCCCTCGAATCCACACCCCGGAATTACCCGACCTGGAATATAACTGGACACCTGGCGGAGACCCCGCAAATGCCAAGGAGCTGGAGAGGTTTTTTTATTCCCCGGAAATTCAGGCCCTCAAGCAACGAATTTGCGATATAGGGAAACGTATATGGAGCAAGGGCTATGTTGATGGTAACGGCGGTAATATAACTGTACGGGTGGGGGACAATCTCGTTCTCTGCACGCCCACCCTCATATCCAAGGGCTTTATGTCCCTGGATGATCTTTGCATGGTTGATCTTGATGGGAATCAGGTTGCCGGGACGCGGCCACGCACCTCTGAAGTGAACACTCACCTGGGGATCATGAAGCATGAGCCGAAGGCCAAGTCCTGTGTCCATGCCCACCCCATTTATGCAACCGCCTTTGCTGTCGCCGGCTTGAAGCCACCGTCCTGCTTAATCCCGGAACCCGAGGTATTTCTGGGCGAGATCGGTCTGGCAAGTTACCAAACTCCCGGGACCCCTGAAAATGCAGAGGAAGTCGGCAAGCTTGCCACCAAGCACCAATCGATCCTGATGCAGAATCATGGGGTAATTTGCTGGGGTAAGGATGTTGAGGATGCCTACTGGAAAATGGAAAACACCGATGCTTTTTGTCACGCCGTGACCATAACCATGCAGATTGGCGGTCCCAAGCAGTACGGGCCTGATAAATTGAAGGAACTAATCGAGATTCGAAAAAAGTTGGGCATGCCCGATTCCCGTCTTGATGAGATGAAGGAGTGTGAGCTCTGTGATTTCGATGATATTACAGTCCAGACCGAACCCCAACCCCAACCCTGTGGCTGTTCTGTTGAGGCTGCCGGAGAACCTGATGGGGAAGTTGATGAGCAACTTGTGCAACAAATCACAGATACAATCATGGCCCAGCTAAAACAGTAAACAGAAGAGAATTTTATAAAATGATGAAAAAAGATCCCATTCGAGTCGCAGTAACCGGCGCAGCCGGCAACATCGGTTATGCCCTTTTATTTCGCATAGCTTCTGGCCAAATGTTTGGCCCGGACCAACCCGTAGCCCTCAACCTCATTGAAATCGAGCCCGGGATGGCCGCACTTAAGGGGGTCGCCATGGAGCTGGACGACTGTGCTTTTCCACTGGTTACCGATATTGTCCAGACAGCGGAACTTGACGTTGGCTTTAATGACTGTGACTGGGCGCTCCTTGTTGGTTCCGTGCCCCGGAAGGCCGGTATGGAGCGTGCCGACCTCCTCGGTATTAATGGGAAAATTTTCGTAGGTCAGGGTCAGGCCATCAATGATCATGCAAAGTCTTCTTGTCGCGTACTGGTGGTGGGCAATCCTTGTAACACAAACTGCCTCATTGCCATGAAGAGCGCGACTGACATTCCCAATGAGCAATTCTTTGCCATGACTCGGCTTGACGAGAACCGGGCAAAGACGCAACTCGCCCAAAAGGCGGGTGTGCCGGTCAAGGAGGTTTCAGACCTCTGTGTCTGGGGTAATCACAGCCCGACCATGTTCCCCGATTTCTATAATACCAGGATTGCCCGCCAAAAGGCGACCGATGTCATTGGCGATGAAACCTGGCTCAAGGAAACCTTTGTTCCCACTGTTGGCCAGCGCGGGAAGGCCATTATCGAGGCACGTGGGGCCTCTTCTGCTGCTTCTGCCGCCAATGCGGTGGTTGATACCGTACGTGACCTTACCACCCCAACCCGGGGCAGTTTTCACAGCGTCTGTGTTCACTCAAGTGGCGAATATGGGACACCGCCGGGCATCATCACCTCGATGCCGATCACAGTTGATGCCGTTGGCAACTGGCGTGTGGTCGGAGGGATTGGCTTGACCGACTACGCCAAGGAACAGATTGCCGCCTCCAACGAGGAGCTTCTGGAAGAGCGAAAGATTGCCTTCGAGCAACTCGGCCTGTCCATTTAAGAACGAGTCAAGGCTTACGATTTCCGGTGACCGGGCTTGCCCCGGTTTAATCCTGCCTGCGAACCCCGGTAGCCAGGCAGATATTGGCATACATTTCCTGTTCTCCCGTCTGGATCGTCAGCAAGTGATCATCCGTGGTCACATAGTCATAGTATTCCCACTTCTGGATTTTCTTAAGTTCCTGGTCCTGATCGGATTCAGCAAACACCTTGCGGTAATCCTTCCATACTGGAGGTTCCCAGTCCGCGGGATAACCGGCGATTGCCGGGTCCTCGCGCAAGGGGTCCATGATCACGGCCTCCTCGACCGGGTGGACTGCCAGGACATGCTTCAGGACCTCGGCCACACTCAAAACGCCCGGGGCCAGATTCAGGTAGATGATCTCTGCATTTGGACCGATCTTGGTTGTTGCCGGGTAGTTTGCATCGGCGATCAGGATCTTGGCGTGATGTCCGGCCGTGGCCAGTATGGATAGGATTTCCGGGTGGATAAGGTCTGTCTTCAGCATTGTATTGTGTCGGTTGGGTGAAACTTACTGCTTATGGAATTGGAGGTCGGGTTGACAAAATGGCAATGCCTTATGCAAATACCGCCCCCTTTTTTCAACGGGCCAAAGCAAATTTCAACCTAAATCACCAACAGCATCATTACCATCCAGGTGGCCGGTCACATCAACGAACTCATCCTCGATTGCCCAAAGATGATCAGGTTCCACGAGCTCACCGGTGACGAAGTTTTTGTCCGTGTCCACAGCCGCCCGTGCCGGGGTCACATACGAGAACACCTCCACGACCGAGCCGCTTGTCATCCTGCGTTACTTCGGCCCGGAGGTGAATCCTGACGCTCCATCCATCGGGGATGCCTGAGTTCTCCTCCAGACAGACAACCTTGCGAGCCGTCCCTACCTATTGAGTCGTTTGCTCGAGGAGGCTCCGGATTATGTTCCAATCCACCTTTCCGTTTTCATTTAGGGGGATGGCATCCACCTTTATATAATTCTTGGGCACCTTGTGGGCGTGCATTTGTTGTCTGAGTTTTTCATCCAGCCCCTGTGTTTCACCCACGATGAAGGCCGTGACCCTCTGGCCCCATTCCGAATCGTCCACCCCGGCGACGAGTGCCTCCTGCACGCCGGGTGTTTTTAAAAGTGCGGCCTCCACCTCAGCCGGGTCCACCTTCTCACCGCCGGTGATGATAATGCGGTCAAGCCGGCCCGTGACATGGAGGCTTCCATCTTTGTCGAGCGTGCCGGTATCCCGGGTCTCCAGCCAGGGCCCGATTGTTGGGCCGTCGGGCTGGTAGCCTTCGCAGAGGGAAGGGGACTGGATACGGATGCATCCGTCTTTTACCTGGACCTGCACGTTGGGGAGGGGTTTTCCGCAGCCTGTCATTCCCTCGAGAAAATCCTGTGGTTCCAGCAGGGTGACCATGGCGGCGGTCTCGGTCATCCCGTAGCAGGGGGCCAGAGGCAGTCGTTGCTTGCGGGCTTCATTGAGCAGGTTCTCGTGAGCGGCGGCACCGCCGAGGAAGATCATGCGGAAACGTTGCAGCCACCCGGTCATGCCCGGCTTCTCAAGGAATCTCTTCAGCTGGGTCGGGACAAGGGAGAGGCACAAGTCGTCCGGTTCCACCTCCGGGTTCCCCGGGTCGGGAAAGACGACCTTTCCCCCGGTGACCAGGGCACGGGCGACCTGCATGAATCCGCTGACGTGGTGGAGTGGCAGGATGCAGCAACCGTGGATCGGGCCGCCGATCCGGGCCGCCAGGTTTTCCGCTGCCGCGGAGAGGGTTTTCCAGGTGTGGATGGTGTGCCTTGGCCTGCCGGTTGTCCCGCCGGTGGGGATAAGGATTTTGCCAGGCGGGGCGGGGGAGGCTTGGGTTGCCGATTGGTTGTCCTCGAGCACGACACCCTCGCCCCGTGCGATTTTTTCCAAAATTCCGCGCAGGTATTTCCCGGGGCCGGCATCGGCATCGATCCAGTCCGTTTGCAGTGCCTGCTGCAGCTTCTTTAAATCCGTTCCCATATTTCCTGCATTTCGGAGGTGCCGATGGTGCCGACTTTGATCCGTGGGCCGGCATCGTGGAGGTCGAGGCCGTCCTCCGGGAAAAGTTCACTGACCCCAAACCCGATGGCCCGGGCACTCTTCATTGCCAACCGCAGGGCGGCCTCCCTGCCGATGGAGGTCTCGAGTGCGGAGGAATAGATGGGGTCCCTGTTGGATGTGGCCGTAATATTTCCGTCCAGGGCGGGCTTTATAACGAGTGGGCCGGGCCAGTCGTGGGCATCGGCGGCATCCTCGTCGAGTGCAACGGGCGTTTTAAATTGTCCGTTGAGCGGGAGGCATTCCCTCCACCTCCCGCGGGGGAGGGGTTGTTCCAGGTATTCCACGCCAGGCAGTGTGTCGAGGAACCCGAGCCAGTCCTTTGCTTGTTCGATTTCGAGTCCGCCGTTGGCATCTAGGCGGAGGGTGCCCCTGCCGGCCAGCGTTGCCGCAATCTTCTTTTCGGAATCCGGATCACCGACCCCCATCTTCCACTTGAAGGTGCGGAATCCGGCGGCGAGCTTTTCATCCATCACGGCAACCGCGCGTTCGCCGGCGGGAAGGAGTGCCGCCGTTTCCAGGGTGGCGTTTATCGTGCTGAACCTGTCATTTATCCATCCTTTCGCACAACCAAGGCCGAAGGCACAGCAGGGGAGTCCCTCGGGGATTTTTCCGTCCCACATTCCCTGCAGGTTTTTCAGAAAGGCTTCTGCATCCGCCAATGACTCAGTGCCGAAGTCCTCGATCGGTGCGATCTCACCGAACCCGATGTTTCCCTGCGCATCCTCAAGCTGCAACACGATGCCCTTCCTGATGTGCCAGGGGCCGCGGGCGGTTTCCAGCGCATTTTGAAAAGGGCGTCGGTAAACCTTGTATTGTAATGAATAATTCATAAAATCCCGTCCGCATTCTTCAATTATTGCGTACTGTTAAAATATAAATCTTGAGACTCCCTTCCGAAAAGTAGAGAACAATTCCCATGCAAGGAGCCGAGCCAGACTTCCACCCTTCCCCTGTTGAGCCACTTGAAAAGGTCGATGCCCAGTTTTTTCAGCGGGCCGATACCTTTTTTCAGGCGAACCATTCCATTGGGCTGACGTTTGACGATGTCACGCTGGCCACGGATTTTTCCAATGTCCTGCCCAAGGACACCTGCCTGGAGACTTCACTTTCCGATCGTATCAACCTTAGCCTGCCGATTATTTCCTCGGACATGGATACCGTGACCGAGGCGGAGATGGCGATTGCCATGGCACTCAACGGGGGCATCGGGTTGATCCATTACAACATGACCCCCCGCCAGCAGGTCAAGGAGGTGGCACGTGTAAAGAACCACGTGCACGGAGTCATCCAGGATCCCATAACCGTGAGCCCGGGTCTTCTCGTTGGCGATGTCCTCGACCTGGTTGAATCCAAGGGCTACCAGTTCCGTAGCTTTCCTGTAGTGGATGAAAACGGGACGCTCGTGGGCATGTTGTCCGGCCGTGTTGTCCGTCAGCGATATCAAGGGCAAAAGGTCACCGAGGCCATGATGCCGCGCGCCGAAGTTTTTGCAGTCAAGGAGTCCGAGTTGAAGCCGGACCCGATTGCCGTGGCGGATAGGTTTTTTGATGATCATCCGGGCATTCACAAGCTTCTGGTCGTAGATGATGATGATCGACTTCGGGGTCTCTATACACTGAGTGACATTGATCGAATCAAGGGGGAGGCCCGTTCACAGATACGTCCGGCTCGTGATGATAATTTTCGTTTGCTCTGTGGCGCCGCGGTTTCCGCCAAGCGTACTCCCGCCGGCCAACTCGACCGGGATGCTTTTGCCCGACATATCGGTGAGATGGTGGATGAGCGCCTCGACCTGGTGGCCATTTCCACGGCGCATGGACATACCGAGGGAGTGGGGGAGTCCATTCGCTTCATCCGTGAACAATTCCCGGAACTGTCCATCCTTGCCGGTAATGTAACCACTGCAGCGGGTGTTTCCTACCTCGCCGACTGTGGGGCTGACAGTATCAAGATCGGCCAGGGTCCCGGTTCCATATGCACCACTCGCGTGGTTGCCGGAGTGGGGATTCCCCAGATGACTGCACTTTATGCCGCCTCGAGGGCATCCCAAGCCAATAACGTCCGGATTGTTGCTGATGGCGGGATCACAAAGTCCGGCGATATAGTCAAGGCGTTGACCCTGGCTGATGCCGTTATCTGTGGCGGTCTGCTTGCCGGTTGCCAGGAGGCTCCCGGTCGTGTCATGGAAATCAACGGGAAGCTTTACAAGGAGTATCGTGGTATGGGAAGTCGCGCTGCCATGGTCGAAGGTTCTGCAGCCCGATACGGTCACGAGGCAAAGGACGTCAACCTCAAGGCTACTGCGGAGGGGGTTGAGGCTCTGAAAGAGGTTTCCGGCCCGGCACGAAAGATCCTGCTCGATCTCAAGGGTGGTATCCAGTCCGGTATGGGTTACCTTGGCAGCGAAAATCTGGAGCGTCTTCGGGAGAAGGCCCGGTACATACGAGTCAGTCCTGCTGGGCAAAGGGAAGCGGTGCCGCATGACGTTGTTGAAATCAAGACCGGCGACAAAACACTCTGATCCTCCGTTTCCTGCTGAACGACGAATCCGACTCAATAGTCTGATAACCCAATATTTTAAACCAATGTCATCTAAATCCTTTTCCAGTCAAATTATCACCGGCGCCGGCATTAGCATGGGCGATGAAGGCAAGGGCCGTCTCATGTATGAAGTCGTCGAGGATCTCAAGGAGTTGACCGATGACGGGTCTCCAGTTTCGATGATTCTCAAGGTGAATGGAGGTGCCAATTCCGGTCATACCGCTGCGGGCCTTAAGCATAATCTCCTTCCTGCGGGCATTACAGAAGAGTCCATTGCCTACCTCGGGGTGGGGATGGGTGTCGTGGCGGATCCGCGAAAGTTTCTCTGGGAAGCCATTCCGCTGGAGGACCGGGGCTTTGTTGTCCTGGACCGGTTGCTTATTGATGAACGCACCATGGTTAGTGACCTGACCCACCGTCTCCTTGATCTTGCCTGGGAGGACTATCGGGTCCATGTCCTTAAGGAGCCTCCCCGAGGTTCCACGGGCCGCGGGATAACCCCGGCGTATTCAGACGAGGTCAACCAGCAGCAGGTTTTCTACCATGAGTTTCTGGGAGAAAAGGATGCCTATGCCCACAAGCTCCAGCTTCGGGTTGATCGTGCGATGGATACCATACAGCACGTTTGCCGTGTTGCGCCGGAGCGCTGGGACAGTTTCTTTGACACGCTTACCCAGGCAGAGAGCCGTGCCAACCAGGAGGCCATCGATGCGGGTATTTTTGAGGCTACCGAGTTTGACTTCCGGCAATTCAAGGGCTCTGTTCCCTTTACCTTGAATTTTGATCAATTGCTTGATGTCTATTGGTCGGCGGGAAGAAAACTTGCGATTTGTGTAGGCAATATTCCCGAGAAGGTCCTTGGCATACTCTCCAAGGGGAAACACATCATTGGGGAGTTTGGCCAGTCCTACTGGCTGGACAAACGCCGTGGGTTTACCCCCAATGTAACAGCTTCACACACTTTTACCCCTGAGCTTTTCCAGTCCGCTGGGATTCCGGTGCAACCTGTACATAACATCGGTGTTTGCAAGGCCTACGACACCAAGGTCGGAACCCATATATTTCTTACGCAAATGGAGGACGATCATCCCCTCTGTCCCATCCTAAAGGAACTGGAATTCGGAACATCCACAGGCCGTCAGCGCATGGTGGGTTGGTTCGATGCTGTGGAAAAAGGGGAGGCTCTGCGTTACGGGGGCTTCCAGGACTTTGTTATCAATAAGATTGATGCCTTGACCCATTCCGGTGACTGGAACGGGAACCTCCGGGTCTGTACCGGCTATAAGGACGAGAATGGCAACCTGCTTCACTATGTACCCCGCAACGAAAATATCCGGCGTTCCCTCACTCCGGTATATGTCGAAACACCGGGTTGGACAGAGGATATTTCAGATGCCCGCAGTTTTCGTGATCTTCCACTAGAAGCCCAGACCTATATCGGACTGATGGTACGCAGTTCGTTGGAGGTTGCCTATCCGGATGGCTTCCCCGAAAAGCTTCCGGATGTCCGTTTTGTCGGCGTGGGGCCAATGCCCGGCCAGATCATTCGGGAGATGCCCAGCACAGCTGATCTTGTTCAAGGAGCAGTATAGGTGCTGTCGCGGCAAATTAAACGCCCGTCTTTTTATTGGCCTAGCTTCTTTCTTGCCTTGCCTGCCTTCCCCCAGACAATCCCCTCGTCATGAGTTCAGACAAACAGGCAACTTGGGGCGGACGTTTCTCCGGCGGACCGGACAAGCTGATGTTGCGCTTCAGTGAATCCGTCTCCTTTGATTCGCAGCTTGCGCCCTACGATGTGGAATGTAGCAAGGCACATGCGGCCATGTTGGTTCGTGTTGGTATTCTCACCACGGAGGAAGGCGAGGCTATTCACGCCGGGCTCGACTCTGTACTTAAGGATATCCGGGAAGGTCGTTTTGAGTGGGATATTGCCCTTGAGGATGTTCACATGAACATTGAGCAGGCGCTCACTGCAAAAACGCCTGCGGCTGCCAAGCTTCATACTGCCCGTAGCCGAAACGACCAGGTGGCCACGGACATGCGTCTTTTCTTCAAGGATGCCTGTCAGGCTCTTGTCATGGATGGTATCTGGAAGGTCCAGGGTGCCTTGCTTGACCTCGCGGATGGAGCCAGGGACATCGCCATTCCTGGATATACGCATCTCCAGCGGGCGCAACCGGTTTCCGTGGCGCACCACCTTCTGGCCTACATTGAGATGTTTGCCCGCGATGAAAAACGACTTTTACAGGCGTGGGGAAGCGCTAACGTGTGTCCACTTGGGTCGGGTGCCATTGCCGGAACAACCCTTCCCATTGATCGCGAATTCGTTGCCAAGGAACTGGGTTTTATTGATGCAGAAGGGAATCCCCGGGTCACCGCAAATAGTATGGATGCCGTCAGTGATCGTGATGTTTTCATAGAATTCGCGAATGCCTGCGCAATTTGTGGCGTTCACATTTCCAGATTGGCTGAGGACATTATACTTTGGAACAGTACCGAGTTCGGGTTCATTAATTTACCGGACAGTTTTACCACAGGTTCCAGCCTGATGCCTCAGAAAAAAAACCCGGATTCCATGGAACTACTTCGCGGCAAATCAGCCCGTCTACAAGGCAACCTTCAAACCCTGCTGACCCTCGTCAAGGGATTACCCCTGACTTACAACCGGGACTTGCAGGAGGACAAACCACCGGTCTTTGATTCATTTGAGCAACTTTCCTTATCCCTGGAAGTGCTGGCGGGAACCCTGTCCGGTGCGGGTATGAATTCCGAAGCCTGTGCCAAGGCCGTGGCTGACCCCCTGCTTTTGGCCACTGACCTGGCCGACTACCTTGTTCGCAAGGGTGTGCCTTTTCGGGATGCGCACCATGTTGTTGGCGAGCTGGTTGCTCTTGCCGAGGATAAGCAGGTTCCCCTCAATGAACTGGGGGATCCCGATGTTTCCAAGATACACGAAGCCCTCAGTGCTGACTGGCGAGAAGTGTTTAGCCTCGATAAAGCCTTTGCATCCCGTGAACGTCCCGGGATGCCCGGACCATCGCAGATATCCTTGCAGATCAATCGTTGGCGTGAAATGCTGAAGGATTAGTACTGATGTTTCCCCGGGATGCCGGCAATCCTGAATGTGTTCAATAGGGTGCTGCGCCAGCCAATCCCACACGAATATCGATTTCGTTGGCAACCTTCAGTAGCTTCTGCCCGGGGTTGATGCCAAAATCGCCCCGCTTCACTTGGAATTTCGAGCGTACTACGAGTAGGTCTCCTTCCACCCGATTACGTTCAGCCAGACGTCCTTTCAGGAAGCTTATAGTAACAGGTGCAGTGATTTCCCTTGTGACCTTGAGAATGGTCATTGTGCCTACAGCGTTCGCGGTGAAGGTATCCCCGTCCTTTTTTACATTGGTGAGTTTCTTCAAGTTGAAGGTAATGCTGGGGAAGACCACTACATTCATCCACCCGTCGCCGTGAATATGTTCTTTCATTAATTTGTTTGCGACATGGAGACTGGCCGTTTTCAGGACGACTTTACCGGAGGTCTTCTCAGGGGCATCGGGATCAAATGACACTTTGCCAGTAATACCTGCAGCATTGCCATAAATCGGTTCCAAGAGCGAATCCATTGCGAAAGTGATGCTGTTAACACCTTTCTTGTCAGCCAGGTCGAAGGTTACAGGTTTAGCGGTTACGCTCACCGCAAGGAGGGAAAGAATTGTTATGGTCGTCGTTATTGATTTCATGGTGTTTACTATTATTTAGATTGTTCTGTTGGGTTTTAAAGGATCAGCATGGCATCGCCGTAACTGTAAAACCTATAGCCTTTCTTCAAGGCTTCGGCATAGATTTTTTTTAACCATTTGATCCCGTCAATGCTTCCGGGCGTCAGGAATGCGGCGACCAGGCAGAGCAGGGTGGAGCGAGGCAGGTGAAAGTTTGTGATTAGGGCGTCCACCCCCATAAAATTCTCGGGCGGGTAGAGGAATAGACTGGCTTCAGACTCGAAGGATTCTGTCTTTATCATCTTGTTTGGAAGTTTACGCAATGCATCCTCTATTGTCCGCACGCATGTTGTTCCAATAGCAACCCGTGGTCTTTGGGCGTCTTGTTGCATGGCCGCAAGAGTCCCGGGAGGGATTGAGTAGGCCTCCGAGTGCATCGGGTGCTCCTCAAGCTTTTCTGTCTGGATTGGCTTGAATGTGCCAAGGCCAACATGGAGTAGCAGATCATGAAATGAAAATCCTCGATTCTCTAAATTCGTCAGCAATTTTTGTGTGAAATGTAGCCCTGCCGTTGGTGCGGCGACAGCGACTTTCGTTGTCGGATTGGCATACACGGTCTGATAACGTTCATTATCTTCTTTTGCCTGCCGGGGGTCGTTGCTTCTGTTGATATAAGGAGGCAAAGGAAGTTGTCCCACATCCTCTGCCAGTTCCTGTACTGTTCGGCCTTCTTTATAATCAAATTGAACGAGGCATTGTCCATCTTCGTTCTTTCGCTGGATCGTTGCAGAAAAAATACCCTTAAGCCCAAAGGTTTTTCCAGGTTGAAGCTTTCGTCCAGGTTTAACCAGACACCACCAAAACCTTGGGTTTTCCCCAGGATGCAACAGAAGGCATTCAACTTTCCCGCCGGTGGGCAGGTTGGCATGAATACGAGCCTTTAGTACTGCGGCTACATTCCGGAACAGCTGGCTTCCCGTTGGGAGTAGGTCCGGGAGTTCAGAGAAGACATGGTGGCTTGTTTCCCCTTTTAATCGGTTTACAACAAGCAATTTTGATGCATCCCGCCTTGTTGCCGGGGATTGTGCAATCCGGTCCGGCGGCAGTTCATAGTCAAAAAGGTTGGTGTCCATCTTTATTAGGCAAAGGCCACCGGCGGTATTTTCAAGGACGGACTGAAGAAACCTTTTATGTGTGGTACTTCGCCTTGACGTTCTGTGAGGTGGACTGCATATCAATTTGTCCCGTTTCCACAACTTTTTACGAACCCTTCTTCCAATTTTAATACATTATGAGTGATCAGCAAATGGATACTGTTTTGGCCGAAACCCGGAAGTTCCCGCCTTCATCTGAATTTTCAAGCAAGGCACATATCAAGAGCATGGAGGAATATCAGGCTCTGCATAAGCGTAGTATTGAGGACCCCGAGGGCTTCTGGTCGGAGGTGGCATCTGAGTTACACTGGTTTAAGGAATGGGACACTGTCCTCAATGATTCCGAACCGCCTTTTTTCAAATGGTTTGAGGGCGGTAAGACCAATATCTGCTATAATTGTTTGGATCGTCATCTTGATGGCCCGAACCGTGACAAGCCTGCCATTGTCTGGGAGGGTGAACCGGGTGACTCTGCGACCCTCACATATGCGGAACTCCACAGCTTGGTTTGTCGTTTTGCCAATGTCCTCAAAAGCCTTGGGGTGGGGAAGGGGGATCGGGTTGCCATTTATCTGCCGATGGTTGTTGAATTGCCAGCTGCTGTCTTGGCATGTGCCCGAATTGGCGCGGTACACAACGTGGTCTTTGCCGGTTTTTCCTCAGAGTCCATCAAGGACCGTGTTCTGGACTCCCAGGCAAAGCTTGTCATCACAGCAGATGCCGGATGGCGCAGGGGAAAGATTCTTGCCCTTAAAGAGATCGTGGATGCTGGTGTCGAAGAATGTGACTGCGTGGAAAACGTACTCGTGGTCAAGCGGGGCATCGAGGAGGAGTTTGCCTTTTCCATGAAAGAAGGCCGTGACCATTGGTACCATGAACTGGCCGCGGGTCAAAGTGATGACTGTCCCGCAGAGGAGCTGGATGCAGAAGACATGCTTTTTCTCCTCTATACCAGCGGGACCACCGGCAAGCCCAAGGGCATTATGCATACCCAGGCTGGTTACATGGTTTACACCTATCTAACCGCGAAATACGTTTTCGATCTCAAGCCCGAGGATGTCTACTGGTGTACGGCGGATGTCGGATGGATCACTGGGCACAGCTACCTGATCTACGGTCCCATGCAGAATGCTGCCACTGTTGTCGTATATGAGGGTGCCCCAAATTGGCCGGATAACGGCCGTTTCTGGGAGATCGTTGAAAAGTACAAGGTCAGCATTTTCTACACTGCGCCTACCGCCATCCGTGCCTTTATGAAATGGGGAGATGAGTTTCCCCAAAAGTGTGACCTTTCCAGCCTTCGTCTTCTTGGTACTGTGGGTGAAGCAATCAACCCGGAAGCATGGATCTGGTACCACGAACTTATCGGAGGAAAGCGTTGTCCTATTGTGGATACATACTGGCAGACGGAGACCGGAGGTATAATTCTATCACCGTTGCCGGGAGTGACTCCAACCAAACCAGGATCAGCGACCCTGCCATTTTTCGGGATCGATCCTGCTGTCCTCACGGATGGCGGCGAGGAGGTTCGGGCCGGCATTCTTTCTGTCCGTCAACCTTGGCCTGGGATGACCCGGGGAATCTGGGGTGACCAGGAGCGTTACAAAGACACCTATTGGTGCAAGTGGGATGGAAAGTATTATTTCCCGGGGGATGGTGCCCGCAAGGACGAGGATGGCTACATCTGGATCCTTGGACGTGTGGATGATGTTGTTAATGTTTCCGGCCATCGTATTGGAACAGCCGAGCTGGAGAGTATATACGTGGAGCATCCCTCTGTCGCTGAAAGCGCAGTTATTGGTGTGGCTCATGAGATCAAGGGTCAGGGATTGGTATCCTTCGTGACTGTGCGTCAGGGGTTTGAGGGTGACGAAACATTGTCCAAGGCATTAAACGCCCTTGTTGCGCAGAAAATTGGCAAATTTGCCATGCCTGAACGGATCGTCTTTTCCCCTGATCTGCCCAAGACTCGATCCGGAAAGATCATGCGTCGCCTTCTTCGTGACATTGCTGAAGGTCGCGAACTGGGTAATGTGACAACTCTCGCTGATCCTTCCATCGTTGAAAGCCTGCAGGACCAGTTCAATAAGGGAGCCTAGGTTATCCACTGAAACAATTCCTTCCCCCGTTGAGCTTCACGCTACCGAAGATCTCTGGTGCCGAGTTTAAATCTAACATATAACTAACTCTTCGTTACCATTGCAGTGCCAGACGGCTACCTAATACAGATTGTTAACGGGAAGGCCGGTCTTGCCTCTCTTGAGCCCGAGATAGAGCAACTTGCTGCCAACGCGTCACATTTGAACCCGTTTTTTGCACCGGAATGGTTGGACGCATGGAATTCACAAGTCGGGATGGTCTACAATCCCGTGCTACTGACTGTACGAAATGGTGACGGTGAACTTGCTGGATTTTGGCCATTTGTGGAGCAGCCCGCGATCTTTGGCAAGGGGCTTTGGCCCATGGGTTATCATATGGCGGATTATCTTGATCCATTGTATCTGCATGAGGAGCCAATTCTTCGGGTTCGCCTGATTGAGGGCTTGGACCAATTATTGAACGAACATCGATTTATCTGGTTGCCTCTTCTCAGGAAGGAATTCGCCCAGGATTATCTTCGGCCCTACTTTGCCAGAAAGCGGCAGCCCATTTTATTTGCCCCAGGTGCAACCCGTTATTTCATTGAGTTTGGAGAGCAATCAGTGGAGGAATTGCTGCAGTCGGCACTTGGGTCCAAGTCTCGGAAGACTCTTCGATACACTCGAAAAAAAATGGAAGAAATGGGCAATCTCGAGTTTCGGGTCATGTCAACGCAAGCCGATGTTGAGAAATTTCTCCCCGAATTTGAACTGATCGAGGACGCATCCTGGAAATCATCTGAAGACACAGGTCTTTTTCATCATCTTGGAATGCGAGAGTTTTATAAGCAACTGCTTCCAGTTATGGCTGGTTCAGGTCGTGTTCAATTGAGTGCACTCCTTCTTAATAAAAAGCCTATTGCCTGTGAATTGGCTTTCCTTATCGGGGGTAATTATTGTCTACACAATACATCCTATATGCCCGAATATGCCGAGTTTTCACCGGGGAGACATCTTTTCCTTGAGAATCTTAATCGCTCTGCTGATAAGGGTTTAAAGTGCATCGACTTTATGCAAGGCGACCAAAAGTATAAACAAAAATTCGGCACGAGTTCCGAGCCGATTTATACGGTTTCACTTTTTCAGAAAAGCTTTGCAGGGCGTGTGAACCATTTTATTATTGGTGGCATTCAGAAACGTCGTGCTGCCAATGCCATGAAAGCCAAGTTGGTAAAGGATGAGGAATAGGCTTTTTTAACCCTGATTTCTGCTAGACAGGGCTCAATGAGCTCCCAGAGTTAAGAAGCTTTTTGCACGGTCAATTTTAACGGTTCTGCGATCATGATACTTTCTTGCAGTACTGCCTGTACACACTTTGCGTTCACTGCATCAATCTGCTGATCATACTCAAGGAATTCATTGACGGGTAGTCCGTAGAGCTTGTTGAGCGCGGCTTCTAGTGTCCGGTTCCCTGCTGTTTGTTGTTGCATGCGCTTACCTGTTTTAAGACGTGCCTTTGCTCTACTGATTTCATCTTCATGGATTTTGCCGGTAGAGAGTCGGTTCATCTCAATGTCAAATTGCTGCAAGACATCCTCCATTTGATTGGGAGTGGTTCCGGCGTAGAGATAGAACATACCGGTATCTATCCCGGTGACACGGTTGGCTCCCACGTAGTAAGCCATGCTTCTTTTTTCCCGAACCTCATTAAAGAGGTTGCTGGACATACCGTTGAGTAATTCACCAAGGACAATGCTTGCTGGTCGACTGGGATGTAGTATGCCCATGTCGGGATAGGCCTGAAATACAACTGCCTGCTCACGATCAAGTGGTTCATGAATTCGTCCGGTCTCGGCAGGACCGGTAAAGGTTATGTCAGCTTTATCGAAAGCTGGTCCTTTGATTTTTTCTGAAATAGCTTGGGATTGCTCAATGATATGTTGCCGGTCGAAATCCCCGGAAACCGAAAATACAACGTTCCCGGGGCAAAGAAGGCGTTGCCAATGGTTGCGTAAATCATCGGGGCAAAGAGTCGCAAGGTCATCCGCTATGCCATTTGTTCCAACACTATATGGGTGTTTCCCAAAGAATCGTTTTCGCAGGCAACGTCCACCATAGTTTGCAATTTCGTCTTCACTCTCACGAAGCTCAGCAATCTGGCTTTCACATTCGGTCTCGAATGAATTAATGTCGAACGTTGGTTCCAGAAGCCCGTCACCAAGAATTTCAAGCGCAATGGCCTGATCGCTCTTGAGGACCTCAATAGAGAGGCCGAATGTATTATTTCCGCCAAATCCTCCAAAGCTGCCACCAATTGACTCTACCGTATTGGCGACTTCAAGTGCAGCCCTTTTTTTTGTGTCTTTGGCCAACAGAGTGGAAAGTAATTCTGAAATGCCACGTTGACCCGTGTCTTCGTAGAGGGCTCCTCCGAGAGCCACTGCCTTGCAATGAATCTTGGGGAGACTTTCGTTTCTCTGGAGTAGCAGCGTATTGTCATTAGCCAGAGGAATTTCCTCAAATCCGGGAGAGTCTTTGTTGGTCTTTGTAGTTGTCCTGATATTAGGGCCATTGGATGCAGGGCCCAGGCTTGCCTGGGTATATCGCTCCGTCAGCAAATGCTGCCGGATGAGTTCTGCAGTCGATTCCGGTGTCACGTTTTCGAGACGTTTGAAGTAGGTTCTGGCATATTCTGCTTCACCGACAATCACTTCGGATATGCCAAGTCGTGCCGCTTGTCCCGACATTGTCTTTCTGGAGTTGACCTCTGCGACAATGGACTGTCGAACAGCCTTGGCGAGAAGGGCCGGGGCGATGCCATCATTTGCTGTTGCTTCCAAGGTGGAAAGAATACGTTCTTCCACCTTATCCTGTTTATCGGGAAGGCAGCAGTAGGAAATCCAAAAAAGGCCACTTGTACCAGGATTCCAGCAATGGACGTCAATATAATGGACAAGTTTTTCCTGTTCTCGAATACGTTGCCAAAGAATGGAGCTTTCACCGCTACCAAGTATGTTGGCCAGGACATCCAGTGATGGTGCATTTTGATCCCATAGAGATGGGATGGGAAAGGCAAGAATACCCCTTACAATATTATAGTCACCAATGGCATGGTTTTCGCGACGAGAAAGCTGAGTCGGTTCCTCTGGAATGTAGGGTGTCTCAAGGCGGCGCATCGGTACATCCCCGAAATATTTTTCCGAGAGATCCTGAACACGCTCTCCCGTGACATCCCCGGCAAGGACAAGAACTGCATTGTTCGGTGTATATCTTTCTTGGTGGTAACGGCGGAGATCATCTTCGGTGACAGCCTCAAAAATTTTCCGGTGGCCAATAACAGGATGCCTATAGGGGTGGGTGAGGAAAGCTGTCTCAAATGCTGTTCTGGAAACGCGGCGGTCCGGGTCGTCGAGCCCCATATCAATTTCACGAAGAATCACATCTCGCTCCTTTATTACCTCCTTTGCTGGCAATGTGGAGTGGAAGCAGATATCTGAGAGGACATCCATAAATATGTCTATGGATTCCGAGGGGCCATCGATATGATAAACCGTGCGGTCAAACGTGGTGTAGGCATTTATATTTCCGCCTGCAGCCTGGACTTCTTCACTTATGGTGGAGCCTGCACGTTTTTCGGTGCCCTTAAACAGCATGTGTTCCAAGTAATGGGATAGGCCGGCTCCTGTAAATGGACCTTCGTGGATACTGCCTGTCTTTACCCAAACCTGTGCAGATATTAGCTTTGTGGATTGGTCGGCTACATGCAGTACAGTGAGGCCGTTTTCTAGGGTAAGGCGTTTGACGGGACGGGCGAAAAGACCGTCAAGCACGGCTTTGGCCGCAGGATCTGCTAAGGAAGGCATTTTGAGGCCTTAATTGTTTTCCGGAAAATTGTCTGCCGGTGGATTTTGCCCTCGTCGGGATTGAGGTAGAAAGGGGTCCTTGAATGCCTCATAAAATTCATATCCTCCAGCGAAATCTTCACGGCTATCTTCATCTGTCTTGCCCAAGATACCGTGCTCAACGAGTTTGAAGACGATCTCTCCGAAATCCTCACAACACTTGATGCGCCAAGTATCGAAAAGGGTTATCGCCATGGGTCCATACTGGTCGAGAGCATAGTTTCGTATGCCATTTAAAAGTTGTTTGCCCGAGACATGGTTATTTTTTGCCCCTGAAGAACTACCTTTTTTTAGGTTCTTGATGGTGTGATCCAATGCATGTCGGACAAACCAATAGGCACCTTCCTCGTAACGATCATCTTCTTCACGAATGACCTTCAAGACTTCAGGAAACTCCTGCTTATTAATGGGCATGATACATGTGTGGTTTGCAGTTAGAGGGTCGGTTTATGGATTGGGAGTGATTGGTCTACTTGTCTCGTTAGGACAGGAGTTGGCGAAGGAGGTCGTCCACTAACTTGGGATTGGCTTTACCTCGAGTGGCTTTCATGACTTGCCCCTTTAGGGCATTGATAGCCGCTTCTTTCCCCTCCTTGAACTCTTGTACGGGTTTTGGGTTTTCCGCGATGACTTCAAGGCAGACTGCCTCGAGTTCTCCGGTGTCAGTGGATTGCTTGAGCCCTTTTTCCTCAATTATCTGCCCTGGTGGGTTCCCCGTTCGAAACATTTCCGGGAAGACCTCCTTGGCAATCTGGTTGGAGATTTCACCCTTATCTATAAATTGAACAAGCTCGGCGATATGGGCGGGCTTGATTTTACATGATTCCAGTGGAAGTGCTCCATGTTCCCCTGCTGCAGAGAGCTCCCGAAGCAGGTCATTGGCAATGAAATTGGCAATCTGTTTTGGTTTTTTATAAATGGTAAGAGCCTCTTCAAAATAAGCGGCTAATTTCGCATCGGGACACAGTACAGAAGTTAGAGTATAGGGTAGGTCATAATCATTAAAGAAGCGTCTCTGTTTATCAAAAGGTAGTTCTGGAATGTCCCTGGCAACTTCATTAAGCCATTCCTTGGAAACCCTGACCGGCATCAGGTCCGGGTCAGGAAAGTATCGGTAGTCATGGGCCATCTCTTTGGATCGCATGGAGGTCGTATAGGCTTCCTCTGCGTTCCACCGGCGTGTTTCCTGTACGATGGGTTGGTTATTTTCCATTGCCAGAGTCTGGCGCTGGATTTCATAAATGATACCATTTCGGACACCCGAAATAGTATTCAGGTTTTTGATTTCAACCTTGGTGCCTAATTCATGGGTTCCTTTCGGGCGAATACTAACATTGGCATCGCATCGCATCTGGCCTTTTTCCATATCGCATTCAGAAATACCGGCGGCCACCAAACAGTTCCTTAGTGCGGTTAGGTAGGCAAAGGCTTCATCTGCAGAATAGAGATCGGGTTCACTTACAATCTCCACCAAAGGAGCCCCTGCCCGGTTGTAGTCGACAAGGCTTTCATTTTCGCAGTGGGTCAGCTTCCCAACATCCTCCTCCAGATGTATGCGGGTAAGTTGAACCTTGCGATGCTCGCCCATGATGTTTCTTGATGCCCCCTCCATTTCAATCTCAACTTCACCCCCATCGCATATGGGTTGGTCGAACTGGGAAATTTGGTAATTTTTGGGCATGTCGGGATAAAAATAATTCTTTCGATCCCACTTGGAGGTTTCTGGTATTTTGCATCCGAGTAGAAGACCGGCTTTAATGGTCATTTCTACAGCTTTTTTATTCATGACCGGCAGGGTTCCGGGCATACCGAGTACTACGGGGTCTGTCAGGGTGTTTGGCTCTGCACCATAATGGTATGGAGCCCGTGTAAACATCTTGGTTTCCGTCTTGAGTTGGACGTGTACTTCAAGTCCGATGACAGGTTCGTATTCCATTATTTTCGCTAAATACAGGGATGAAGCTTACAGTAATCGTGTGCTTCCTCATGGCTATGGGCAATGGCAAAAAGGTCATCTTCCTTAAGTGGTTGTCCAATGATTTGGAGTCCTATTGGCAGGTTGCCGGAAGTGAGGCCGCAAGGAAGGGATAGAGCAGGGAAGCCTGCAAGGTTGACGTTGATCGTAAAGATATCACTAAGGTACATCGTGATCGGATCATCGCTACGCTCGCCGAATTTAAAGGCAGGGGTAGGGGAGGTTGGGGTCAGGAGAGCATCGACTTTCTTGAAGGCCTCCTGAAAGTCCTTACGGATAAGGTTCCTGACTTTTTGGGCGCGTAGATAGTAGGCATCATAGTATCCTGAACTCAGAACAAAGCTTCCAAGACAGATGCGCCTTTTAACTTCTTCTCCAAATCCTTCTCCCCTGCTCTTGAAATAAATATCGAGTGCATTACTGGTTTCGTCGCTGCGATGGGTGTAGCGGATTCCATCGTAACGCGAAAGGTTGGATGAAGCTTCGGCTGTCGCTATAATATAATAAACAGGTATCGCCAGATCGGTGTGTGGTAGCTCGACTTCAACAATCTCACACCCCTTTTCTCTGTAGCTTTCAATAGCTGACTTGATTGCCGCATGAATTTCAGGATCTAGTGTGTCTGGAAAATATTCCTTTGGAATCCCAAGTTTCCATGGGCCCTTTTTAGTCCTGAGTGCATCTGCACATTTTGGGATTTCTCCGGCGTAGGAAGTGGAGTCGAGTGGGTCATGCCCGGAGATGGCATCAAAAAGCATTGCGCTGTCCTCCACGCACCGGGAAAATGGTCCGATCTGGTCCAGTGATGATGCGAACGCAATGAGACCATGACGGGACACGGTGCCATAGGTTGGTTTCATGCCAATAACCCCGCAAAGAGCCGCTGGTTGACGGATGGAGCCGCCAGTATCACTACCTAGGGAGAGGATGGTTTCTCCTGCGGCAACACATGCGGCACTACCCCCACTGCTTCCTCCTGGAATACGCTCAAGGTCCCACGGGTTTACAGTCTTCTTGAAATAAGAGGTTTCGGTGGAGGACCCCATTGCAAACTCATCCATGTTAACACGACCCCAAGGGATTGCTCCGGCATTATGGAGATTGATGATTGCAGTTGCATCGTAGGGCGATGTGAAATTCTCAAGGATGCGGCTCGCACAGCGGGCTTTTTTCCCTTTCTCCACGATGAGGTCTTTGACCGATACGGGGATCCCATCCAGTGGGCCTCGGGTTTGACCGCTCGCTCGCCTTTCATCAGAAGCCTGGGCCATTGCCAGCGCTTGGTTCTCGTTGGTATCAAGGTAGGCATTAATCTTGCTGTCTACCGCATGGGTCCGGTCTATAACAGCCTGTATCAGCTCGACTGAAGAGATTTGCTTCTCATCGAGGAGGCTACGAAGTTCTGTTGCCGTCTTGTAATAGATTTCGTCAGACATGTGGAAAACCTACGGACTGAGATTTATCAGGCTTACTCAACCACCTTGGGTACAACGAGCTGTTGATTTCTTTGTTTCGGGGCGTTTGCGAGAGCATCCTCCTGACTGAGTGTGGCCGAGGGTTTATCTTCGCCAAGAACATTGAATACTGGGAATGGATGGGCCATGGGTTCCTCCCCTGAAACGTCGATGGTGTTTAGTTTATCAAAATATTTTAGTATGTCTTCAAGTTGTCCTGAGAATTTGGCCTTTTCATCTGCGGTGAGTTCGAGTCGTGCGAGGTTGGCGACATAGTCGATATCTATATTGTTTCTTTCAGACATGAGAAAAATTAAGATCGGAGTTCGTAGGGCGTATTATCGGTCATTGCCTTGGTGATAGTTTCGAACGCGTGGTTGACTTCTTTTTCCTTAAGCGTGCGATTCATTGAGCGGAAGCTGATTGCGAAAGCGATACTTTTACGGCCTGTTGGGAGGTGCTCCCCCTCATAGACATCAAAAATGGAAATGTCTTCCGCGTCAAATTCTTCGGTGCAGGCTTCATCACAGACGGTTCTTATTTCATTTAAAACCTGACCGGCAGGAATTTCGGCATCCATTACCAGTGCAAGGTCGCGGTTTGCTGGGGGAAAGTCACTGACAGGCCGGAACTCCTTCTTGGCAATGGTTTTCCGAAGAGCCTGTGCTGTGAAGCAACAGGTTCCGGCGAGGATGGTTCCTTTGAGGTCAAGGCCAGCCATCCGCTGATGGTCAAGAACACCACACTCCAGTAGCAAGCCATCGTCAATAGATCCTGCCTTGGAGCAGTGCCCCGTCTGCCAAATCGGCGCATCCATTGGCTGGAAATCAATTTTTCCTTCACTGATGCCGGCCAGATGCAGGATTTCCATCACGAACTGTTTGGCCGTAAAAAAATCGTGAACTACGGGATCCTTCCAATGCCTTTGAAGGGGTTCCTGTAGCATGATGAAGCCAATGGATACCATTTCCACGACCTCATGATCAAGTACATGGAAAACCTGCCCTTTCTCAAATAGGCGACGTACGTCATTTCCACGGGCTTGGTTTAGTCTCATCACTTCAAGAAGCCCAGGTAGAAGAGAGGCTCTCAAGTGAGTTTGGTCACTGGCAAGCGGGTTAGCTAATTTTAATTTTTCAGCGTATTCTACACCGAAGAATGATTCAATTTCTTCATTTGCACGTGTGCTGTATACATTGCACTCGTTGAACCCGTTTGCGGCAAAATGGGTTGTGGCCTTTTTGCCAAATACTGCAAGGGGGTCATCTTGGGCATGAAGGCCGGTAACCCTTACAGGCGATGCGGGAATGTTATGAGTCCCATGGATGCGGAGGAACTCCTCCACTAGATCTATGGGTCGCTCCAGGTCCGGTCGAAATGGAGGGATATTGATACTCCAGTTTGCTTCTTCCTCCTCGACGCAAAGGCCCAGTGATTCGAGGACCTGTTTAATGGCTGCAGGTTCAACGTTAAATCCAAGTTTCTCTATAAAATACGATGGAGTCACCGAAATGGGGGCAGGACCAGATGGTGGAATGCCACAAATTTTTGGTTCTCCCAACAGAGTCCCACCTGCAATTTCAAGTATCAGGTCAATTGCCCGGCGCGCTGCGTAAGCCACACCTTCCGGGTCAACGTGTCGCTCAAAACGATAGGAACTGTCGGAAGATAGGCCCAAGCGTCGGGATGTGAGCCGTACAGATTCTGGTTTAAACCAAGCTGACTCAAGGACGATGTCTCTTGTCCCATCGTTTACCTCGGCGTCGATACTGCCCATGACGCCGGCAATCACTAGTGGCCGTTCGGCATCTGCAATCACGCCCATGTCGCAAGAAAGCACCCGCTCCTTCTCGTCAAGAGTGGTTATTTTTTCATTCTCATTTGCCATGCGGACCTTGAGACATTTGCCGTTCAGTTTTGCCGCGTCAAAGGCGTGAAGCGGTTGCCCTGTCTCCATGAGAACCCAATTGGTTATGTCGACCACATTGTTAATGGGTCGCAGGCCAATATCCTCAAGATCCTTTCGGAGCCAATCCGGACTTGGGCCAATTTTGACTCCCTTTATACTATATGCGGTATAAAATGGGCAGAACCCATGATCATTTACCTCAACTGAATCCAGAAAGGGGGATTGCTCAGCGGATTTGGCAGTGACTTCTTTGAGTTCGGGTTTGGTTATTTTCAGATCAAAAAGAGCGGCCAGTTCCCTGGCAATTCCAATCACTGAAAGAGCGTCAGGCCGATTGGGTGTGACAGCCAAGTCAAAGACGATTTCACCTTCTGGAAAAACTTCATTGATAGGAGTCCCTAAATCCAGATTTTTTTCTAGGATAAGGAGACCGGAATGGTCATCGCCAAGATTTAATTCCCGGGCACTGCACATCATGCCTTCAGACTTAACGCCCCGAAGCTTTGATTTTTTGATTTTAAAGTTGCCGGGAAGAATTGCTCCTGGAAGCGCAACGGGAACTCTATCTCCTGTTTTAAAGTTTTGGGCTCCGCAGACAATATGATGTAGTTCAGTTTCCCCGGTTTTTACTTCACAGATGCTTAGGCGATCTGCGTTGGGATGTTGTTCGCGGGTTACAACCTCACCGACCACCACTTTCTCCAGAGTAGGGACTCCCAATGTCTCAACTCCTTCAACCTCCAACCCGGAAAGGTTGAGTGCCTCCTCGATTTCATCGGGAGTTTTATCGATTTCGATATAGCGCTTGAGCCAGGAAAGGGAAAATTTCACGAAATTTAGTATTCTTGGGATTTTGCTGAATCTGGATGGAAATTAATTTCCTGAAAATAGACATTCCTGAAGGGGAGGGGACCCTGACCTCTATGCAAATTGAAATTGTTTAAGGAATCGAAGGTCATTCTGATAAAAGTGACGGATGTCGTCTATGCCATGGAGGATCATCGCAATGCGCTCCACGCCCATACCAAATGCATATCCACTAACTTGGTCAGCGTCATAACCAACATGGCTGAATACATTTGGGTCAACCATGCCACACCCCATAATCTCAATCCACTTTCCGCTGAGTTTGCGAAGATTGGAGGTTTGCACGTCCATTTCAAAGCTGGGCTCCGTAAATGGGAAAAAGCTGGGGCGGAAGCGTGTCTTGGCATCTGAACCAAACAGTTCCTTCACAAAGTGATCAAGAAGTGCCTTCAGGTCTCGTATTGTGACATTCTCGTCCACATAAAGCCCTTCAACCTGGTGGAAATTTGCACTATGCGTGGCATCCACTGTATCGCGCCGAAAACATCTTCCAGGAGAAAGAATGCGGACAGGAGGCTTCCGCTTGGTCATCGTGCGAATTTGCACAGCTGATGTGTGCGGTCGCATGATAAAGTTTTCACTTCCCCGCTTTCCCCCCCCCTTAAGCACAAAGTCTGCAGGAAGAAAATATGTATCCTGCATGTCTCTTGCCGGGTGGCTGGCAGGGGTGTTCAGCGCGTCAAAGCAGAAGAACTCTGTTTCCAGCTCGGGTCCTTCTACCAACGTGAAGCCAATCTTACGGAAGATACCTATAATTTTTTCTCTCACTTGCGTGAGCGGATGTTCCGTGCCCTGTTGATTCTCTGAAACAGAAAGCGATGGGTCAACCTGTGGGCCAAGTTTTGCCGCCAATTCAGCGTTTTCTATTCGTTCTCGGATGGAATCAAAAACAACTTCAAGTCTTTGCTTGGTCTCGTTGACCTTCTTGCCGAAAACTGGTTTTTGTTCATTGGGTAACTTCCCAATCTCCTTGGATGCAGCTGTTAGTGATCCATTCGGGCCAACAAAGGTTGCCTTGAATTCGGCTAGTGCAGGCCAAGTTGAAACAGTATCCTGTCCAGCTTCTGCCTGCGAGACGAGTGCTTGCAGTTCCGCTTCCATTTTTGGAAGGGTGGGGCAGGGGGCGTTAGCCCTGGGCCGCCTTAACCTTTTCGACCAGTGACTTGAAGGCTTCAGGCTCGTTGACCGCAAGTTCGGATAATGATTTGCGGTTCATCTCGATACTGAGATTCTTCAAGCCATTCATGAACCGACTGTAGTTGATCCCCTCCTGACGACAGGCAGCATTGATACGGATAATCCACAACTGACGGAATTCCGATTTCTTTTTACGCCGGTCACGGTAGGCGAATTGCTCTGCTCGATCGACAGCATGCTTTGCATAGCGGAAGAGGCGGGAGGCGTTACCGAAGTAACCGCGGGCTTTCTTTAGAACCTTTTTACGGCGTGCCTTGGTGGCGGGTGCATTAGTTGCGCGTGGCATGTTTTATTTTCTATTTAATTAATTAATGGGCGCTGGGGTCGCCATCAGTTTGATTCACCCCGAACGTCCGCGTTCACATTAAGAGCCTCAAAGGCCGGGAGACATCGCTTGTTTTATTGAGCGGGACATCTTCTTGCAGTCAAGAAGTTGGCTTTGGCCCATTCTTCGCAACTGTTTCTTATTCTTGTTGCGTAGCATGTGGCGCTTGCCTGGTTTGCGACGGACTACCTTGCCGGTCCCTGTGACCTTGAAGCGTTTTGCAATGGATTTCTTGGTTTTTTGCATGGGAAAAGGGCAAAGAAGAAATCGTTGAAGGGGTGATTTGTAAAGTCTTTTGTTTGTTGATTTCCTTCAACTTAAAATATATCGGCGAATTTCACATCCCTTTTCATCGGTGATTCATTCATGTCTGTGCGTCATTTTGAGACGGTAGTAAACAATAAATCCTGATACTCGGTTATATCTTCCTCTGGAAATACCTTCTCGCAATTTCTCGTACTAAAACGCGGTTTTTCTGGAATAGGGTCTGGTCGCAATTTTTCTGTGTGATATCATTCCATGTCATTAATTCAGTGCGAATGTAACCTTGATTCAAAGAATAAAACACCTTGGCCATAGACCTTTGACTTCCATTTGATTGTGTCTGTTAAAGTCAACCAATCCAATTGCTTATTTATGTAATTATTACAGAGGCCAAACGAGATAATTTGTATCGGTTTATTTTTTGCAACCTCTCTCAATTTATTTACAATGTATTCCAGTGATTCATTTGTAAATGGATTGAACATAAAGAATATATCTCCATCTGAGAAATTCCAGTCTCTGGCATTTGCCCTAATAAATTCAACTTGATTCAAATCCAGACTATCACGAACCCTATTGCATTCATTTACTCTTCTTTCGATTAGTTCAATTCCCCTAATCTTATCAAGTTTTGTGTTAATGGCAAAATAAAAGGGAACTCTCCCGTACCCACTTCCAAGATCATAAAATACATCCTTTTTATTGAATTTCAGTCGATCGACTATTTGTCTCAATGCTGAATAATATGCACCTTGATATACTTCCTGCTCGCCTGTTTCTTCATTTATCCAGGATGAACCATCAAGAACAGTATTTTTTTCATCTATGTTTAACCCCAATAGCCAATCAATCCTTTCATCGTTGGTGAAGGCATCCTTTTCGTCGTGTATTTTTTCAATAATTTCTTTTGCCTGAAATTTATCTTTTTCTGCGCGCTCAATGAGAACCTCCATCAGAATATTTTCTAGTTCGATCAGCTTATTTTTTTTGCCATGATCGACAAATAGATTATTTTTAAATGCATTAACCTCCATTATGTGTTTAAACACACGGTATGCACTCAGTTTTTCCAATTGGCGGTAATCTCGCAGTCCCAATTTATTGCTCAACAGATTTGATGCCTTGAAATTGAACTTTATTTTAACGTAAAGGAATCGAGCCATCAATAATGCAATAATGCTCAGTGCTATCCACCAGGGATAGATTATTGCAGATTCATTCATGGAATGGGTTGCCGTTTGCATCATGCTATTTTTGACTAGGCTGAATGGATTGAATTTCTAGGCAAGGGAGTAACCGCTTCCTAATCTATCGCAGTTGAATTGCCCAGTCCTCAACACATTTATTCAGATTCATTCGTATAAATCTCTAATCTACTCATGCCAATTGCTGGCAGTTAGAATCCATTATAGAAAATTTGTGTCCCAAATTTCTCAGAATGGGGACATCTCCCGTTGCAAATCCTGTTTTGGAATCCAAACTTGCCACCGGCCATTCATTTTCCATCATTTCCTTTCTTTTAGAAACAATCATTTTTGCATGAACTCAGAAAAACAACCCATGGCATCCCGGAACTGCAAACTTCACCGCAGTCGCGGCTTCTCTTTGGTGGAGATTTTGATTGTATTGGCTCTGATTGGGCTACTCGCCGGACTTGTGGTTACCAACTTGGACAAGATTCTTGGTGGCGGAAAGGAAAAAGCAGCCAAAAATTTTGTGACCACTTCACTCGAGACACCTTTGTCGACCTATATGCTGGATGTTGGCCAGTATCCCACTTCCCTAAAGGATCTTGTTACCAATCCAGGCAAGGGAAAGAAATGGAAGGGTCCCTACATCAAGCAAAACAAGGTTCCAGTTGATCCATGGACCAATGAATATCAATATCGGACACCTGCCCAGAAGAACTCGGGAGGCGGTTATGACTTATGGTCCAATGGCCCGGACGGATCATCTGGATCTGCCGATGACATCGGCAACTGGGATTAAGCGTTCCCGTAGAACCGGGTTTACATTGATCGAGATCCTGCTGGTTCTCGCCTTGATTCTGTTGATCGGTACTTTGGCGGTATACAATGTGGCGAATCTCAGTCGAATGAAGAACGAGCGACCGGTTGATGAGGTTCTCCTAAACGCTGTGCGGGAGACCCGCTATCAGGCAGCTATCAACAAGGAAACCTGTTGGCTCTCCTATGATTCCCAGAAGGGTATTTTCCACGTTTCGATGGATAATCGTGCATCTGCTCCTGTTACTCTCGATACAGATGGAGTTTTTGTTGCCTTGACCCAGGCCGAGGAAGAGGAGAAGGCGAAAGAACAGGCCAACATGGCTTCTTCCAATATCAAGAGTTTCGAGCTTTTCATACCCGAGGATGAGGAACCGCCCAAGGTCGAATTCTTCGCTATCCCACCAGGCACTGGTTTCGATGGTGAAGCGGTGGATGTACCCGAGGACCTGCCGCTTGCCCGAGTGCCATTTGACCCTGCTGGATTCTCTGTTCCTTTTCAGGTCAAAGTTGATGCACTTTCCGAAGAATTCCGGGCCACAGTGGTTTTCGATCCTTTTTCCAACCATATTTTGAATGGAGAGGACTTGAAGTGAGAACAATTTTCCACAGAGGCTTTACCCTGATTGAGGTACTGGTTGCTCTTGCAATACTTGGCGCAGGTGCTTTCGCACTGACTTTTGCATTTGGTAATGCCGTCATTGGTCTTCACCGCCAGCAGGATAACGGCCACTGGGTCAGTGACCTACAGTTTGTGAGGCGACAGGTTTTGCTTGCCAAGGATATGGATACTCTAGAGGAGGGTGATGAGATTGACACACTGTCCTCCGGTGTGATCACTTGGCAGGCAACAGAGATTGAGATGGCGGATGTCATCGATTTATTTCGGGTTGTCCTTGAATATGAGATTGAGGATGCTCCAGAGGGGTTCCAGTATCATACCGAAGTCCTTTTCCTATTGAGACCCAACTGGTCCAGTGGTGAGTTTGCTGGAGATCGTCAGGATCTTTTGCAGGACAAACGTGATAACATGCGCAGGTCCCGTCAGGAGGGAGGTTTAATGAATTGGTGATGAGGCATCTCTTAGAGAAATGGAGTGTAAAGATTCCGCTTCGTGGCCTGACTACTCGCCGTGGGTTTACTCTTATTGAGGTTCTCATTGCGTTGACCCTTGGCGGATTTATTCTTGCTGCTTCAATGATGCATCTTGTTTCACTGGGAAAAATTTGGACCCATGACTGGAGTGATCGACATTACATGCACCACAAGGAAAGTCTCACAACCTTCTTGATTCGGGTATTCAAGGAGGCTGATAGTGGATTTAGTTCTCTTGGGACAACCGGCAATCTTGCTGGGCTGCGCTGGGAGAACCCTCCCGGAGAGACCACGCTGGATGATCCCTACCTTCGTTTTTACCTAAAGCAACCACCGGCTGTCCTGATTTCCAATCCACCTTTGGCTTCCAGTGTGGTTTGTTACCTCGTCTTTAATGAGGAGGAAGGTCTCTCCTTTCTCTGGTATCCACTCATTGCGACGCGGGATGGTGAGGAGGAGATTGAAGAGGTGGATGATCTTTTCCGCACCACATTGAGTCCCTTTGTCTCTCGTATTGAATACTGCTATTATGACAAGGATAAGGAGGAGTGGGAGACAGAGGAGGATCCATTGGAAGAGAACGATAAGTTTGTGATGCCTGATTTCCTTAAGTTTATTTTTCGTTTTGATGAGGACCACGAAGATGATGCTTTTGTTTCCTATGTGCCTCTACCGCCGAGCGAGAAGGACGCTCCTTTGTTCTAATGGGAACTTCTCAAAAGGGAAAATATTCCTGCAGGTCCAGGGGCAGTATTCTGATCGGCGTTCTGGTAATCCTCTTTTTGATGTCGATTGTCATTCTCAAGTTTATTACCGAGGCCACCCGGGAGATTGAGTACCAGAGCCAGTTTCAGGGGCAGGAGGATCTTCGTAGCCAGGCTTATTGTGTATTTGATGCCGCTTTGGCGACATTACATGAAATCAGAGAAATTGACGGTCAACTTTATCGTCCCGTTCAAGGCTGGGGTGATCCTCTTGGTTATTCAAATATTCCTCTTCCAGAGGGTATTAAGTCAGAGGTAAAGATTACCGATGAGTCAGGCAAGCTTCCGATCAACCATAATAACGTACAAATCTGGAATCTGCTTTTTGAGGAAATGGGAATCGATCTTTCTGATGCTGAGATTCTGACGGATTCCCTGATTGACTGGATGGATAAGGATGATCTCAAACGTCTCAACGGTGCAGAAAAGGATGATTACGAGCTCGACAGCAAGGAATATAAGCCATCGAACGAGATGCTTAAGGACTTCGATGAATTAAAACTCATCCAAGGTTTTGATGAACAATTTTTTAATGAAGATGATGGTACCCCAAACCAGTTTTTCCAATCTTTCAAGCAGTCGGTATCCCTTCACAACCAGCATCCGGTCAATGTCAATGCGGCGCAGGGCCTTGTCCTTAATGTACTGGCCAGAATGGGAGGATTTGATGGCGAATACCTCCAACAGCACTTGCGCGGACCCGATAACCTGACTGGAACAGGTGATGACCCATGGCTAACCAATATGAATCAGATTCCCGGATTTGGCGCAGGATTGACCGCCGGGGGTGGTGCGCCGCCCAGCAACTTGTTTGGGGCTACCAGCCAAATGTTTCGTATTGAGGTCAAGGTCTCACGTGGCGCATCCATATTTTTAATTGATACACTTGTTGGCCCTAAGGGTAGCGCGGCCCAGGCACGGACACAGAATGCCGGGAGAGGCCAAAACTCACCCTCCCGTGTCCGTAAACCTTCATCTAGTAGATCTACGGGGAACAAGTCTTCTTCCGGAGGGAGCGGATACTATCCTTTTGATGTTATTCATATCTCCGAAAACCGGATATTTTGATGGACTCCGGAAAAATGCAGGCTATATCCAATCGCCTTCATTTCTGTCCTAAAATCATATCATTAAGAACATTCTCCATGTCCAGCGTCCCTTTGGGGCTGAAGGTTTTCCCTGATACAGAATTGTGAAACTTCCAAAATTCCTAACCCCTTCATCCGCAGATGAGCCGCCGGGCATCCTGAAGTTGCCTGGTCATCTCTTTTTTTGTGAATATGTTGAAGTGCCGGCAACCGTGGAACCATCAGGGCTCGAAGATTTTGCAGAAATGACAGTTTCTGGGCTGTCTCCTTTCCCGCCTGAACAACTTGCATGGGGCTATTACAAGAATCCATCCTATCCTTGGATGCTGGTTTATCTCGCAACATTTGAATCCTTAGCCAAAGCAGGATTTCGCGATCTGGAAAATTACCACCAGGTTTTACCTTCCTTCATTTCTGCACTTGGAACCGTGTATGAAACACCAACTGGATTTTTTCACTATGGTGATGGAAGCCTTACCCTTTTCCTATATCCAGGCTTTTCACCGGCACCAGTCCATGACTCTGAAGATGAAGACGAGCAAGTGTCCGGGAATGATGCGGAAGCCATTTTGTTGCCAATGATTTTCTCCCTGCCCGTTGAGGTTCCAAAACCGCATTCTGACGAGGAGGAAGAATCAGATGTCTTACCTGAACCATCTCGTGCTGATATCGAGACTGTTCGGGCTCGACTCTACAAGATGATTCCAGAGGATAGGCGTTACGATGTTCAGCGTGCATGGTTGCGGGATAAGGGTTACTCATATTCCAAGAAAGGAGGGAGTCTCCATCTTGAACATGTCTGGGATGAGGTTGATGCCCCGCTTCCTGAACCCGAGCATGTCTTGGATGGTCAGACTGAACTATGGTCGTCTGATATTCGTGAGCCTGCCTTTACCAAGCAGGCCAAGAAAAACCGTCTAATGGAGGAGTATCTCGGTTTGGCATTATTAGTGGCAGGCATCGCAGCCGTGGTACTTGTTTTTTTTGAGTTTTTGACATTTACCGGTGATAATTGGGCCGCGTCAATGGCCAAGAGGGTTACTGACAATACCCCCCAAGTAGCAGAGATCATGGCCAAGAGGGAACTGCTTTCCAAGATCGAACAGCTTTCGACGAATAATCTGCGCCCCTTTATCATGCTCCAAGTACTTAATGATTATCGGGTTGGAGGGCTCTATTTTCAGTCGATTGAGGCCAAGGAGGGGAATGTCATCAATATTAAGGGTTTTGCCATAAACGGCGGAGAAGTAAACACTTTCAAGCAAGCCCTCATTTCGTCCGAAAGGGTTTTAGGTGTTGAAACCTCAATGAAGACAAGCGGTGGCAAAACCACATTTGAGCTGGAGGCCTCTTTCCCTCCGGTAAAGCCCGAGGAACCCGAGGCTGAAACTTTACCAGTATCGACAAGTCCGATTCCTTCACCTGTCCCAGAGCCCGCCTCTGGTCCACTGGCCATTCCTGTCGCGCAACCCTTGAATCGTCCTCCGAATGGGCCACCTGCTTCGCCATCTTCCCCTCCTCCTGTTTTACCGAATTAGATTTTATGTTTGAGCTATATCAAAGATTCACTCTTCGCGAGAAGACACTTTTTATTGGTTTTCTTTGGTTTGTCCTGCTTTTCTGGGGCCTTGCTGCCTTGGGTCGGATAGTGGAAACTTTACAAGTCACAGGTACCCAGAAGAAAATGCTTGAGGGTCAGGAACTACTGATTTCCCGTGAATCTGAGATTGATGCCGAGCTTAAGATTCAGCAAGGTAAGTTTGATTCCAGTCGCACTTATGATAAGGATCAGCTTTTTGCCCGTGTTGAAGCTATGGCGGAACGAATGAACCCGACTCTTTCCACCTCACGTACTCAGGAGGGTGATATTTTTAGCGTCCACACCGTCCCTGTTCGTTTCAGGGATGAACCCATTGCCTCCCTGATCCAGTTTGATAATGCGCTTCAGGGAGAGCCATATATTTCTCTTGAGAACGCCCGTATTATAGCGGACCGGAAAGATCCCCGTAAGCTCGACGCCGTCTTTGAAATCACATCATTTGAACTCAAGAAGCAATAATCCATGAATCGATTGCCAATACCTGCCATCCTGCGAAACGGAATCTTTGGGGCGTGTCTTGCCCTTGCTGGCCTCACCCATGGCCTTTGGGCACAGCCTGTTGTCCCCCCTCCTGCTGAGCCAACCATAGTCGAGCTCATTCCCCTTGCTCTTGTAGACTCAGAGACCCATGAGGTTATAAAACTACTAGAGGAGCTAACTGGTAAGTTGTCCATTCGTGCTCAAAATCTTCCAAACGTTAAGCTTAATTTTAATGCTGAGGGCAACGGTCAGGAAATTACGTTGGATGAGGCTATCTTGGTGATAGAGAGTCTGCTTAGCTTAAATGGGATTACCATTACAGGCCTTGGTGATAATGAAAAATTCTTTCGTGTACTTCCGGCAGCCGGTGTAAACGCCCAGGTCCCCGATTTTATCCAGCCTGAAAAAGTGGAGGAACTTCCTGCCAGCCAAAAAATCTACAGTACCTATTTCAAACTGGATTATCTCACTGTGGAACAGGCCTTGCCAAAGATTCAGCCCTTTCTCACACCTGGCGTTGGAACCACCGTTATTTTCGAAAAGTCCAATAGTTTTCTTTGTACTGATGCGCTGTTGAACCTTCAGCGTGTTCGAACACTTCTTGATGATATTGATCAACCGGCGGACTTTGTTGAGTTGAAATTCTTTAACATGGAGCACATGGATGCCTCTGAGATGAAGCAGCGTTTTGACGGACTTGCTCAGGGACCGCTCAAGAAATACCTTGAAGGCAATACTGTGATTGAGGCTGATGAGCGGACCAACCAGCTTATGGTTTTAACACACCGTAGTAATCTTCCCATTCTGGAGAAAATCATTTCACAGCTTGATGTGAATGTTGAACCCAGAACCAAGAGCAAGGTTTTCAAGGTCATGCATGCCCAAGCCAAGGAGGTGGAGGCTCTCATTAATCAGGTCATCAGCAACCAACAATCTGTACGGAATCAAGCCAGTCGCAAAAGTGGCAGTTCCATCCGTTCAGGCAATTCCCCAACCAAGCCCACAACGACCGCGGCCAAGCCTGCAACTCCAAAACCTACAAGTGTATCAGCTTCCTCGAAGCTCTCAGATAAAAACCTTCAATTTAGTGACTTCGTGATAATCGTCGCTGATGAGCGAAGTAATGCCATTGTCGCCTCCGGAACCCAGAGTGATATTGATTACATTGGCGACCTGATAGAGCAGATTGACGTCCTTTTGCCACAGGTACGAATAGAGGCCATTATTGCCGAGGTCTCTTTAACCAAGAACATGAAGCGCGGGATTGAAGCCTTTAAAACCAACTTTAACATCAATCAAACACTTGGGGAAGGGCAGACGACCAATAATTCTTCTGAAAACTTCACATTTGATCTCATGACGGGGGCCCTTTCCGGTATTAGTGGGCGGTATTCGCTCGACTTTGTCTGGCAGGCAGCCAAGAGCAGTTCCAATGTTCGAGTCCTCTCGAGTCCTGCAATCCTGACCACCCACAATCAGGAGGCTGTAATCAACGTTAGTGAATCCCGCCCCATCATCACTTCAACCCAGAGTAGTAGTTACACTGCAGGTTATGCCAGCAGTCAGGTTCAATATCGGGATATTGGCATCCAGCTCAAGGTGAAGCCGCTGATTGGCCAGAACGGTGTCATCCAGATGGAGATTGAACAGAAGATTGAGGACGTTGGCGAAATGGTCTCGGTTAACGAAAACGAACAGCCTGTGATCATGAAGCGGGAGGCCAATTCCTTTGTTAGTGTGGGAGACCAGGAGGTCATTATCATGGGCGGTCTACAGAGTCTACGCACCTCAGACACTGACAACCGTTCGGGCCCCTTCGGGCAGATTCCCATCATTGGTGCATTACTGGGTTCTCGTGCGAAGGAGGGTAATGTAAAGGAGTTGATTATTTTTATTAAGCCCCATGTTGTTAATACTGTGGATGCTGCCAGCAAACTTGCGCAGGACCGTATTGAAAAGCTTCACCATGGTAAGGATATTAAACAGTTTACTGAGAACGGTGCCTTTAACACACTGAAAGCGCTCACGGACGAGGAGAAGAAGGCATCCGCCCGCATTCGTGATTGGCTTGGCCTGCAGAAAAACCAGTTTTAAATCATCTTGTTTCAACGCGCATCGGCAATGGATATTCACGGCCAGCATGAAAGAGGAGGGATGTTTAGATCCCATCTTCGTCATGTACTTCTTGTTGGAGGCTGTGCTTTCTGTGTGCTGGGACGCCTTAATGCACAGCGGAATCGTAATTTGGCAGATGATTCCCCTTTCCTTCCCCCGGGTTACAAGGCAAATATAGCCGCCCAGCAAAAGAAAAAGGCCCCGCCGCCACCCAAGGCTCCCCCGCGGCTTCAGCAAAACCTCGAATTACGCGGCTTTGTTCGTCTCCGTGGCCTTTGGCGTTTCTGCATCTTCGACAAGCGCACGAATAAGGCCAGTTGGATCGTACTCAAGGACAAGAGCGGTTCCGGCAACAAACTTTCCATCCTTGAGTTCGACCGCGAGAACAAGTCTATCACCATTGAAGAAAGTGGTCACCGGGAAGTCTTGAACATGAAAAGCCCATCCGGGACCCCAACACCAATTGCCCATTTAAAGGCAGTCCCTAAAAAACCGACTCCAAAGGCCCCTATAAAACCATCGACCTCCAAGCCTCCGGTTAACAGGCCGAATGTACCAATCCCCCGTCGCCGAATTGTTACCCCCGGCAAGTAATTTCAATTTGCTCAATAACTGCTTTCTTTCCCCTCATGCTTACTAACGGAAATCTCGTCGAACAAGCTTGGCTCAAGGATTTGAGTGATGAACAGATAGATAATCTTGCGGAACTTCCCAAAGAGGACCGCCTTCGGCACTTTGCGGAAATGCACGACAAGGAACCGGATGAAGCGCTTACACAACTGTCTGAAGATTGTGGTATACCTATACTTGTTGATTTCGAAATGGAGGATGAGCCAACTGGAAAAATTCCTCTTCGGCTTATAAATGAATTCCAATGTCTACCGATAAAAAGTGCCGAAGAAGATTCTGCATATCTAGAACTTGTCACGGTTTGGCCTCCTGAGCCATCGATGGATAAGTGGGTTTTTGCCATATGTGGTAAGGCTCCACGCTGGAACCTCGGTCCTCCTGAGCTGATTTCCGCAACCATTACCCAGAAGTTTGGTGTTGGGGCAGATTCTCTTGAGTCATCGCATCTCGACGAGTTTGGTTTTGATGAGGAAGATATTGAGGAAGAGGATGAAAATGCAGCTATCATCCGTTTCGTAAATGAGGTCATACATCGCGCTATTGGCGAGCGTGCAACTGACATTCATTTCGAGCCTTTAAGGGATGATATTCAGATTCGCTATCGAATCGATGGCGAGCTTGTCCCTGTCCGTCTTCCCGACAATCTGGTGCGTGTTCAAGATGCCATTATATCTCGTCTAAAGATTATGGCGAAGCTCAATATCTCTGAAAAGCGTCGCCCACAAGATGGTCGCATTACATTCAATGACGGAAAGACAGAGATGGATATTCGTGTATCCACATTTCCCACCATGTACGCGGAGAGCATAAGCCTTCGACTTCTCAACGAGAAATCTCAACCCCTGTCCGTGCGTGAACTCGGCCTTCTTCCTGATGATGAGGACAAGGTGAATCAAGCACTGGCACGTCCTCATGGCATCATCTTGGTTACGGGTCCTACAGGTGCTGGCAAATCAACTTCGCTTACTGCCTTCCTGCGCAAGATCAACCACCCTGAGCGCCGTATTATCACTGTTGAAGACCCTATCGAATATGAGGTACCAGGTGTTAACCAGACGCAAATCCACCATGAAATAGGCCTCGATTTTGCCGCAGCTCTTCGGCATATTCTTCGACAGGACCCTGATGTTATTATGGTTGGGGAAATCCGAGACAGGGAAACAGCAGACATAGGCATTCGTGCCTCTCTTACGGGCCACCTTGTTCTGAGCACATTGCACACCAATGATGCCCCTGGTGCCTTAACTCGTCTGATCGATATGGACATCGAACCATTCCTGATTGCCTCCTCCGTGGAGATGATTATCGCCCAGCGCCTTGTGCGCCGGCTTTGTGCCCACTGTGCCGAGCCTGTGGAATTGAATGAGGACCTACTGCGTAGCCAATTACTCTCTCTTGGTATAGATATTTCAGAAGTTTCCAATGCTCACCTTATACGTAAACCTGCCGGGTGTGATCGTTGTGGTGGCCGCGGTTATCGTGGTCGCGTGGGCATCTTTGAAGTTCTTGTTGTCAGTGAAGAGATTCATGGCTTAATCGTCGAAAAGGCTTCTGCCAGGATCATCCGTGAAACTGCCCTGGCCCAAGGTATGCGTTCTTTGCAAAAGTGTGGATGGGAACAGGTTAAGCGTGGTCTCACCTCTCTTCCTGACATTATGCGTTATGCAGAGATGGCGGAGGAGGAAGAGAATATAGATTAGACCATGCCTAAGTTTAATTACAAGGCAGTCACTGCTTCTGGTCGTACGAAGAAAGGAACTGTTGAAGCTGCGGATCGCCATTTGGCTATTGGTCAACTTCGAGGAAAGACACGCCAAATCCTCTCTCTTACTGAAGAAAAATCAGAGAAAAAGGCTACAGGCGGTAATCGTAAGAATATAACCAAGCCTGATAAAAAAGCTGAAAGTCCGGCGACTAAAACCGGAAAATCCAGTCTCAAGGTTAAGAGCCGTTTTACTTCCAAGGAGTTGGTCGGACTTAATTTTCTAAAACGTCTCCTTGAACTTCATTCCAGTGGCATGCCACTCGGAGACTCCGTTCGTCTTCTTAGCCAACGCATTAGTGATCCTCAAATGAAGTCAATTTGTAGCCAATTATGGAAGGAATTAAGCGAGGGTCGCACCCTCGCTGCTTCGTTGGCTACAATGCCCTCCGTATTTGGGTCATCTGTAATTTATGTCATTGAGGCTGGAGAGCAAACGGGTGAGCTTGTTCCAATTCTTGAAAAAATCGTCACCTACATGGATGAGCGACGCGAAATCAAGGCCAAGGTTCTCGGTAGCCTTGTTTACCCTGTTTTTATCATTTGCGTGGCCATTGCGGTCATCATCATGGTGCTTACTTTCCTTATGCCACAGATTGATAATATGCTCAGCCAACTAGGTGGCAAAAGAAATCTTGCGGCTCACCTGTTAATTGAGAGTGGAGAACTTATGCAGGTTGGAGGCCCCTTTATTCTTGGTGCATTTCTTATATTTGGCCTCGGCTTTATGCAGTGGCGTCGTTCGGAGAAGGGACGAAAGGTCACTGATGGTATTCTTCTTCGAATGCCCCTTATCGGACCAATCACTCTTTACAGTAATCTTTTTCAGACAAGTAACCTTTTAGCCACTCTTCTTGCCAGTGGGCTAACCACTACGGAGGCTCTACGACTGACGGAGAGAACCATTGATAACCGAGACCTTCGCGATCGTTTTAATGCTACGCGAGCTCAAGTTAATGAGGGAGTCGCGGTCTCCGTTGCCTTGCGCCATAATCACTTTATGCCGGACCTTTCCCTTGATATTCTTTCGGTAGGGGAGGACACGGGTAATCTTGTCCACAGTCTTACTGAAATCACAAAATCCTTTCGTGAGCAGCTTTCCCAGCGAATGAACCGCATGACTGTACTCGTTTCATCCGGTTCTCTAACTGTGGCATTTGCCATTGTCGCAGTGGTCGCTTACGTCATGGTATCCAGCATTTTCCAAGTAAGCAAGAGCATCGGATAGCTTGGGTTTTCATGTGTATTTTCTTTGATTTCTGGCTTGCGCCATGTTGGATCGTTGCCAAAATTTGTCGCTCTTTTGCCGGACTAGCTCAATTGGCAGAGCAGTTGACTCTTAATCAATTGGTTCTGGGTTCGAGTCCCAGGTCCGGTACCATTTAACCTGGTTATTAAACCTGATTACCAGGATATGTTACCAGATTCTTGGTCAGCTAGACCACTCGTGTATGTCCAGCGAACATCATAAATCCCTGCATTAGGTT
>JABJCN010000227.1 GCA_018668635.1 Opitutia bacterium | reverse complement strand
GCCTGTGTCTTGTCGGTGAGATCGTAGAACGGCATGAATTGGAGGCCAAACAGGTCGGGTTGGCCAGCGTATCCATCCCCGACGGTCAGGTCGGTCCATAGGTGGCGTTTGTTTTTTTCGAGCTTGGAGACCAAGGAGATGACATTTTTGTTTTTACTGGTGGCATTACTCGGGTCTTCGTCCTGCTTCACAAAGTCAAATCTTATCAGGGCCTTATCCATACCAAATCGTTCAGACAAATTGTAACCCATTGAGAGTAATGTGAAGTGACCTGTGCTGAAAACGTCGTTAAACTCAGGTCCACCATCACCGGAAAACCACCCCGAAAGGTATTCCCACCGGCCATGTTTTCCTGAAATTGTGACCCCACTAAAAAATCGCTTCGAAAACCATAGGTTGTCTGCGATCTTGCCGCGCTCAATAGCAATCAGTTTATTGGAGGAAGTGGACCCATCCAATGTAAATGAAGCGGCTTGTTTCCCAACGATAATTTTCAAGCCATCACCAAAGGTTCCGCTTATATGGGCATCTGTCAGGCGATTATAGAGGGGTTCGGGTTTGTTGAGATTCAGGTCTGCTTCTGCCTTAACATTTAAATTTCCGAAAAGAGATGCCTTGAACCCAGTCCGAAATCGACGCCATGAAAAGCCGTTTATTGAGCCTTGGTCGGATTCACCAAAGTTTTCATAATCTCCATGCAAGCGTCCGGTGATTGCAAATTTTTTTAACCCGTTTTCACTTGGATTATTATAGAGTACAGTAGACTCCCAAATCTCCTTGATGGTTGTTGTGTCAACAGTCTCTGCAAAGGTAGGACTTAGAAAGGCAATGGAGAAGATCCCCAAGGTTCGAACGGCTATTTTCATATCGTGCAATACAATAAAAGTTTGGTATTCAGCAACTTGCAATATCATCGTAAGCCTCCCGCTCACCTTTCCAACGTCATAAAAATGTCACATGACCGTCATGCTGTTGTCGTTGATCCATCTTAACCTCAATGTGTATTTTGCCCAAAAGAACCTTTAAAAATTTAACAGATAACGCCATAGGCAATACTTGGAAATGAAATTCATAACACATACACTCATTCTGCTCTTGATGGTATTTGCCAATCCAGCGATTGGGCAGGATAGTGAGAAATCCTCTTATGACAAGATTTGGGGCAAAGTGAGTCTCTTTGAGAATAAGGATGGTGATATCCTCCAGAAACTACTTTTTACAGGCCGACTTCAAGGAGACTATGTAAGCTTTGATGATTCCTCGGCAGGTTCACTACGTGATTTCAATTGGAGGCGTTTCCGTGTAGGGTTAAAGGCCTCGATATTTGATCGTTTCACCCTGCACTCGGAGGCAGATCTAAATCTTCAGGAACCAGAATCCCTCTACAACAGGCTAACTGACACATACATTTCATGGACTTCTTCCAGCGGCATAAAATTCAAGGTTGGAAAGCAGTCTGCCCCCTTTACGTTGGATGGCTCCACTTCCTCCAAGAAATTATTTGCCATGGAGCGTAGCAAGGTGGCTGGAAACCTCTGGTTCTCCAGGGAGTATTTCTCGGGTGCAACTATTTCCGGGAAACGGGATAAATGGGAATATATTGCCGGCCTATACTCCAGTGACGGAGGTACTGAGTTTGATCAGGCTTTTGATGCCGGCAGATTCCTGCTGTTTTCCATCGGTTATAATTTCCGGGAACGCTTTGATCTCGAAAATGCCCTCGTTCGGCTTGATCATGTGAATAACAGCGAGGACCCGGATAATGGTACCAGTAAGAACAAGAACATTACCTCGATTGTAGGAAAATTCGATAAGGGACGACGGCATCTCTGGGCTGATCTTAGCCTCTCCGACGGTTACGGCGGTCAGAGTGATCTCCTTGGTCTTCAACTCATGCCTTTTTATGACATCACCGATAAGACGCAGGTTGTCTTTCGATACACCCACGTAGACAGCCCGGATGGCAACTGCATCAAACTGAACAGGTATGAAAAAACACTTGTTTCTGGTAAAGGAAACAATGTGAACGAATATTTTTTTGGTCTCAATCATTACTTTTATGGACACAAGCTTAAGTGGCAAAACGGGCTTCAATATACCGACATGAAGATCAGTGGAGCCGGAGGCAGTTACAATGGATGGGGATTCACCTCGGGTCTTCGCATCAGCTGGTAACTGACTAAGGAATAGTTCAGTCAGGCTTCAATTTAATATAAGCGATATAATGAATTACTCGACATTCTTCATCAGGAAACGAAAAATCTGATCTACATGGTATTCCTGTGAAGGTTTCCTGTCCAAGAGAGAATGAAAGCAAAAATCCTTGTTGTCGATGACGAGCCGGACGCTCTGGAGTTGATCGAATACAATCTCCGCAGTGCCGGCTATCAAGTATTCACGGCATCCAATGGAAATTGTGCACTTGAGCTGGCCCGGCGGCATCTGCCTGATCTTCTTGTACTCGATCTCATGCTTCCTGAGATAAGCGGAATTGAGGTATGCAAAACTCTTCGTCGCAACCCGGATACTGCTGACGTGCCGATTCTCATGCTTACTGCCAAGGCAGAGGAGATCGATCGTATAATAGGGCTTGAAGTCGGAGCAGATGACTATGTGACAAAGCCATTCAGTCCACGCGAGCTGATCCTTCGAATTAAAAATATTTTGCGACGAGGAGGGCAGGGCGATGAGAAAAAGCCAGCGGTTATTAAGATCCTTGATCTTGTTATTGATCCCGAAAGGCATGAGGTCATCTATAATGATCTAAAAATCATCCTGACAGCCACAGAATTTAAACTGCTTTACATTCTGGCAGCGCGACAGGGGCGTATCCAGTCTCGTGAGCGTTTACTGGAAGATGTTTGGGAATATGAAGCAGACGTCTACATCCGTACAGTCGACACGCACATGCGCCGTCTGAGGAAAAAACTCGGGAATGCAGCGGTATATATCGAGACTGTGCGTGGCGTTGGCTATCGTTTTATCGAAAGCTAATATCAGGCAGGCTTGCCCTGTCAGGGCCTTTTCTCTTTTATAACGAAAGAATATTCGTCTCCTAATATGCATTGGTCGACCATTACCCTTCTGTTTCTTTTCGGCGGCATTGCTTGCCACCTCTGGTGGCGGAGTCGTTATAAACAGCAAGCAAAGGTCATTGAATGCCTTCGTCGAGACCATGATCAACTCAAGAAGGAAAGGAATGAAATTCGCAAAGAGGTTGATTCGCAACAGAATGCTCTTTTCGACAGCATGGTTGAGGGTGTCCTGCTTTTGGATGGAAAAGGATTTATCAAGCATGCCAATCAGGCTATTCTAACGCTTTTCAACCTTGATACAGAAAGCGTTCTTGGCCGGACGATCATGGAAAGCCTTCGTCTTCATGAGCTGGAATCAATGCTGAATTTTCTGGAGCATAAAAACCAAATTATGGGTGCCGAGGTAAAAGTCCCTGGTCAGGAAGATAGCCAACTCGAGGTTAACGCAGTTTCAATCAAGGACAATAACGGTGTTCATACCGGGTTCATCATGGTCTTCCATGATCTCACCCGTATTCGAAAGCTTGAGAACACTCGCCGTGAGTTTGTTGCCAATGCAAGCCACGAACTTCGTACGCCACTTTCCATGATAAAGGGCTATGTGGAGACCCTTCTCGATGGAGCCAAGGACGACCCACAGGCGATCAAGCGATTTCTTCCCACCATTGCCAAGCACACAGATCGACTTACACATGTAGTTGAGGATCTCCTATCGCTCTCCAGGCTGGAATCGGAGAGAGATACCCTTGAGCTTTCTGATGTGAATTTAAGCGATATTTTTGCTGAAATTAGTGACGAACTAGCACCAAAAGCGACCAATCAGAAGATTGATATTTATAATCAGCTGGATACCGCTCTCAGTCTTCAGGCAGACGAAGCTCGCCTGCGTCAGGTTTTCTTCAACCTTCTCGAGAATGCCGTCAAGTACTCCGGGGAAGGCAGGCAGGTAACGGTCTCAGGGAAGCAGATCAGAGAGGGTTTTCTTGAAATCTGCGTGGCTGATAACGGCAATGGTATCCCGCTACATGCACTGGATAGAATATTCGAGCGTTTTTACAGGGTGGACAAGTCCCGCTCTCGTGAAAGTGGTGACACGGGATTGGGTCTTGCCATCGTAAAGCACATTATTCAGCTACATGGAGGCACTGTTTGGTGTGAGAGCACGATGGGGGAGGGCGCAAAGTTCTATTTCACGATTAATGCCAACCTGGAAACCACCAAGCCTGATTCACCAGAGGGCTAGAGGGGAAATCTGCCTTTAATGCAACTGTTCTTAGCCGAAGTATTTCCGGAAGGAATTAATTGTCTGTTTGGCTGCAGTATCAGGGTCCGGCCAGTCAAAAGCTTCCGCTGAGACATACTGATCGTAATCAATTTCCTTTAGGGCCTCGGCAATTGGAGGAACATCCAGATGGCCGTTGCCGATGGGCCGTCGATTGGTGTCTGCAAAATGTACATGCCCAACATGTCTGGCTGCTGAGCGCAGGGATGAGGCAATATCAGCCTCCTCAATATTCATGTGGAACAGATCCGCCAGAAGTACGACTCCATCTGTCCCGAGGCTGTCGAGGAATTTTGCGCCATCCTCGATCCGGTTGAAGAGATTGGTCTCGTAACGGTTCAGGGGTTCATAAATCAACTTCACACCTTGGCTGGAGGCATGCGAACCAAGCTCTTCAAGTCCTTGTGCCAGGTGCTGGAGTGCTTCCTCTCGATTACCTCCATGCACACCTTGCATTGAACCAATGATGGCGGGCGCTCCGTGCGGTGCCCCGAAATCAATCATTTCCTTGATAAAATTGTTTGCCTTCGCACGCACAGAAGGATCCGGGTCAATTAGCGTGAGCCCATGCACAACCTTGCCAGCACCTGTTCCGACCGCAGCAAGCCCCAAACCGGTTTCTCGTAGGATCTTTTCCAGACCGTCCGCTTTGGGTTCCGGAGTAAAAAGTTCAACACCATCATATCCAAGGTCAGCGGCCTTCCGACAACTGGTTTCAAGATCATCCCAGAGTATCCAGGGACCACCACGTAAAGAGTGTACTAGTGAGATTGTAACAGCAGACTTTATCATGAGCCAATTAATGTATCCTGTTTATAATAAATATTTACCTTAAAATAGAATGTTAAATAAACCCTAATCAAGCTCCAGCATCATCTTTATAATCTTGGATGGATCGGCGGCCCAATCCACCATGGCGCGGGGCGCCTCGTCAATGCGAACCGTGCGGTTGATCACCTCGTCCACGGGAAATTTACCGCCCGTTTCAAGCATGGAAATCACATCATGAAACTCAGTCAGTGCATTGCGTGACCCAAAAATATTCAACTCCTTTTGGACAAAAAGTTTGGTATCGTATTCCACTCCCTCCTTGGCGTAACCAATGTAAACAACCCGACCAGTGAATGCCACCTCTTCAACGCACGCCCGGAAGGTGGCTGGAAGCCCCACGGCTTCGATGCAAACAATAGGTCCGTCTCCGCCCGTTATTTCCAGTTGCTTGTTATGAAGGTTTTCATTTAATGAATTAATAGTGTATTTTGCACCCGCCTTTTTGGCAACTTCCAGCTTCTGGTCGTCGATGTCCACAGCGATCACGTTGGCCCCCTTGACCGCGGCCCCGGAGACCGCGCCCAGGCCAACAATTCCACACCCGAAAACCATCACAAAATCCCCGGCGGCCACCTGTCCCCGGTTTGTGGCGTGAAAGCCGACAGTGAGAGGCTCGACAAGTGCGAGCTCGCGATGGGATAATTTGTTCGAACGGTAGAGTTTTTGGTGGGGTACGGTAATGTAGTCCGTCATGGCCCCGGGGCGCCGGACGCCCATGGTGCGGTTGTCGACGGCGGCGTTGCGGAGTCCTCGACGGCAGGGGAGGCAATCATCCGTGTCATCTGCCCCGGCCTGATATGGATTCAAGGTGACCTTCGTTCCCACTGTAAATTCATCCGGCACATGCTGTCCGACAGCCTCAATTGTGGCCCCAACCTCGTGCCCGATAATCATCGGGTACTGTTGCATGGGGAAAGTGCCGCGGTACGCATTTAGGTCCCCGCCACAGAAACCCACCTTGTGGATGCGCAAGAGGGCTTCATCGCCTGTTGGGACTGGCTTTTCAATTTCCTGGATTTCAGATTGTCCTGGGTTCGTTATGGCAAAGGCTTTCATGGCATGTGATCAACAATGGAGCAAAACGGGTTTTTCAAAAAGGTGAAGTCCCAAAATTCACTTTTCTGAAAGATCTTTTTCTCATCTAAAAAAAGTTGCTAAATTCACTTGCGCCACAATGGCTCCCAGTCTATCTTCTCGCCCCTATTCAAAATTTTTTTATATCCCACGAGCTTAATTTTAGGTAATATAAAGGCCCAATCGGCTAATACCTTCTATCCTACCTCCAATATCCAAGCAGCTAAAGCCATTTCTGAAATGGAACCCCATCCCATTTGCCCTCCCATAATTTTGCTTCTGCCTGAGTCGCAGTGACACAAAATTTGTTATTACCCAGCCATAGCATTAACTTTTGGCGGATGACCCGCCATTAACGAAAAAGTCAACCAAGTACAAAAAATGAAAAAACTACTACTACTGTTTCTCCCATTATTATTGGGAGCCTATGTTCTACAAGCTGGTCCCGAGACAGCCGATCCAAATTCACCCGATTTTGACCCTGCGGGGGATTTCGATGGAGATGGTTTCACCAACCTCGAAGAAATCGACAACGGGACCGATCCTCTGAATGATCAAGACCCAGGCGAAGGCAATGATCCCGAGACAGCCGATCCAAATTCACCCGATTTTGACCCTGCGGGGGATTTCGATGGAGATGGTTTCACCAACCTCGAAGAAATCGCCAACGGGACCGATCCTCTGAATGATCAAGACCCAGGCGAAGGCGAAGGCGAAGGCGAAGGCGAAGGCGAAGGCGAAGGCGAAGAAGGCAACCGCACACCGGTTGTTGAAAACGTGACTGCCGTGCAGGTTCTTGGCGGTAAGACCATGGAAATCTTCTATGACCTAAAGGTATCCGATGGGCATCCTTGCACCGTTACAGTCAAATGGTCCACCGACAACGGTGACACCTATCCGCTGACTGCGACTGCAGTCGTTGGTGAGGCTGGCCCCGGAGTTGAACCAGGAACAGGATTGAGAGTCATATGGGACATGGGCGTGGACTGGAACGACAAGTTCACCCAGAAGGGTCGCATCAAAGTCATTGCAAGCCGCATCCCGCACGATTACGTTCCGGGTGGTGGTTCTGAGACCGGAGGCCACTCCGAAACAGGCAATCCATAAGCAATCACGAACCAATCCCAACTCATTGAAATTTAATCTGCTGCACTTGAAGCATCCGCACAGTTCTGCCTTGCTTGCCCATGTCCATTTCGGACATTCGGCGATAAGGGGATATGAGCGCGTCAACCATGCAGCGATCACTGGGTTGGCTTTTTCCGTGGGGGCCTCCCGCCGTATTTATGGCGGAAGGCTCCCTAGCGGGAAGGGTACAGGATGGTTTTAACCTCAAGCAACACAACATCTTCCGATGAATAAACCAATTGTTAGCCACAATTTCATTTTACCTGCAGGACTTCTGAAATAAAAACACAGATCTCCAGCACGCACCCATCATGAATTACAGAATCCTTACATCGCTTACAGCAAGCCTACTGATCTGCTTGTCATGTTTTGCTGCGCCACCAAAGGTATCTGACGTGATCGCATCACAACGGGCGGGAACCAAGCTTGTTGATATCACATATACTCTGGCACTACCTGATGGGGCATCCGCATTTGTTGAAATTTGGTTCAGCCACAACAATGGCCTCACCTTTCCAATATCTGCCGGTGCCGTCACCGGGCATGTCAATGCGGGTGTGGTTGCAGGTGCGAATAAGGCAGTGGTCTGGGATGCTGAGGTTGACTGGGACAAAAGCTTAACCCAGCAGGGCAAGATTCGTGTAATCGCCACATACGGTGATGAGCCTTCAGGTTTTACCGGCAGTGGCGGAAGTGAGTCTGGTAATAGTGGCCAGGCTGATGCCAGCCTTGTTACCGTTCCCTGGGATGCTTTCTGGCGCTACAGGAACTGGGATACTGAAAATCCATGGGAAGACAGCAGTTCCCACCTACCAGAGTGGTTTTCCTCCAAAGGCGGGAACCTAGCCCTGATGAAGGTCGACCCCACCGAGGTGACCAATAAAAAATGGAATGAGGTGACCGAGTGGGCCTTGGCTAATGGTTACACGCAACTACCACTGGCTTCCGGTGATGCAAATCCCGACATACCAATGACCGGCATAAACTTATGGCAGGCACTAAAATGGTGTAATGCCCGCTCAGAAAAAGACGGTCTTGATCCTGCCTATTACCTGGATGTATCGGAGACCCTGGGTGACTGGAATAACGATGGTCAAATTACAAACGGGCAAGATACCTTTGAGCGCTGGGGTCAGCAAGACTCAAACGGCAACGGTGTTTGGGACGAGGGCGAATCTTTCACGGATGCAAACAATAACGGGGTTTATAATGGCATCGAGTACATGGATTTAAATGGTAATGGCCAACACGATATCGGCCGAACCCAAGTATTCCGAACCGGATCAAATATTCCGAACTATGGCAAATATGTCAATGAAGGCACAGCCGGGATCTCCTACTGGGATAATTGTATCGATTGGGGAGCCAACGGCTATCGTTTGCCCGAGTATGATGTCTACTTTAAGTTGGCCACAGGTGGTAACCACAAGAAAAAGTGGCCTTGGGGGGACCAATCACCGCTAGAGTACCCTGAATTTGGTTTATCTGTAAACGCCTCCAGGCCACCACAACAATTTCTCGTTGAACCGGTCACGGCAAACAGCCTTACCGCCAATGGCTACGGCCTTAAGCACATGATCGGTAATGTTGCTGAATGGGGGGAGTCCGCGCACGAACATCAGGGAGTTGCCAAAGGCAATGTATTTGGAGGTTCCTTCCTCGGCCTTGATAAGGCGGATGGTGCCCAGACACCTGCCTTCACTGGTGCTGCAGGCACAACTTTATTCGACCTTTATCTTTCCGGCCCTGCAGACAGCACCTCAAGTGCCATTGGCCTTCGCTGTGTTCGATTCCAGTAACTCAAATTTATATTTTTCAAACTACTTTTAGTTAATGCAACAGACAAGAAATATCGATCTGTCTCTTTCCGCCTCATGGTGGAAATGGAATATCGGCATATTCGCGTCTATCGCCCTCTTTTTAATCTGCCTTAAGGCGGATGAAGAGTCCATTGGGTTTGGTGATTCCCCGGTATTTTTCTTGAATACAGGGGATGTCGCCGAGGAATCAGAGACATTTGCTGCAAGTGGCTTTGGGGATTCAGCAGGGTTTGCCCTAAATACTGGTGGGGATCTGGATTGCGGACTCGAAAACTCTGGTTTTGGGGATTCAGCAGGGTTTGTTCTAAATACTACCGACACGGAACATGTTTCATCTCTCGATACCAGTGTAACAGCTTACTGCGATTCTGACGGGTTCATATTGGATACACAGGATTTGGGGGCAGGCTCTGATGATAATCAACAGGAATCAATATTTACCACCGGGATGCAGGATATTCCCGGGCTTGGCCAGGCCTTTGTTGATGCAGATATAAGTGATGGTGCGTGGGTATTGGTTGGCTATGGAGGAAATGGGGCATTTTCCGGTCTTCTTAATACACTAAGTGGTACCTATGATGAAGCCCGACAGGGCGCGGCCACACTAAATGCCCTTGAATTTATAAAATCTAGTCCGGAACTTGCAATTTCGTGGAGTCAGACAGGCAAACCCAATGGGGGCATCGAGACTTATCAACATGCCGTTTCCTTTTCATTTCCCGATCCTTCAGCACTTACCCTGACGACTCAATTGGTACCACCTGCAGGCGGAGGTGCCAATGAGTGGTCCATAGTCTCGACACACGCATCGACCGTTGAGCTTGATCTTCACGTTCTACATGGTTCACCAGGACTCCCTCAAAAAATGTATGCGCGCGGAGAGACCTTCGGCGCTCGCTACGGAGGTTTTTATGGTTTCGCGTGGTTTGCACCTGGCCAATTTGGTCACAATCAACTGGACTGGGGACCGGATGGGCAGCCCATAAATGCTCTATATATTGGCGCTAATGGGCAGCCCGGGTATGTGGCTTCCGGAGCTGGTGGCACTCAGAATGGCTACACCCCTTCGACGATGGCGATTTGGGCTCGCATACCTGGAAGTGAAAATGAAGCGGTAGCAGAAACCCCTGGTTTTCAATTCCCAGCTGGTGCCATTGCCCATTGGACGATGGACGATGTGGACGGGAATAAGATTCTAGATATTTCCTCTAACCAAAATGATGGCACTATCTTTGGAGATCTGGATTTCGTTGTGGAAGGAAGAAAGGGGAGTGCCATGACGATAGTTAATGGCCACATTAACTTTGGAGACATCCAGGCAATGGACTCTCCTTCGGCATTTTCCTACAGCACATGGTTCAATCGCAGGGCTGAAATCGCGACTGCAAGTAATCATGACACAAATAACGTTCTGATTGCTCAGGCATCCTCATCTGATAATGATAATTTTGAAGTTGGAACGGAGGGCACCAAAATTGAAATCTACTTGGATACTGCAGTTAATGATACGATCCAAGTTGATGCTGGCATACAAAACAACGCCTGGTACCATCTTGCCGTCACCTATGATAAGGATGATCAGGAAGGCAAACAGTTGCGAATTTACCTAAACGGTGAACTTCTTCATTCATCGAGTCAATTCCGTGGAAATCTCACTCCCAGCAACTCTTCTGCCCTCAGCCTTGGGGTTTCCAGGGCTGCTAATGAGCGCTGGGGACAATTCAACGGGTTGATCGATGAAACGGCTCTTTGGACACGCGCGCTCAGTTCAGCCGAAGTCCGCAACCTTTTTGATTCTTACCCTAGTGGCCCCACTTCAATTACACTCAGCAACGCCACCATCGCCGAGAACGGACCCGCCGGTGCCGTCGTGGGCAGCCTCACCCTTGCGGACCCGGACCCGGTCGAACCGGCAACCTTTACCCTCTCGGCCTACACATCCACTGCGAGCGACGCAGAATCACCCGGTGAGATTGTGGTTTCATTTCTAGTGGACGGTGTCTGGTCCGCAGAATTGCCCTTTTTCAGCGGTGTAGCCGTTGGGGAGAAGAAGACCAAGCAATTCGAGACCTCGGGCTACCCCACCAGGGTAAAGCTAAAATCCAAGACCACTAATGCATGGGGTTTCTGGATGATCGTCATTGATGACCTTATCCTGCTTCAGGACCCTAATGGACCAGCGGGTACTGCGGGTCCCTCCGTGGGTCCTTACTGGCTGGAAACGGACGGAACCGAACAGGTGGAGAGCATACTGGAGATTCCCGAACCAGCTGCCACCGGCGAAGAAACCCAGCTGACCGCATGGACCACCAATCACGATACCGCGAACACTGGCGGCACCATTAACGTGTCCTTCCTCATTGACGGGAGCTGGACCACCGACCAGGCCTTCATTACCTCCTCCGCGCTGTTGGCAACAAACACCAAAACGTTCACCGTTTCCGGGCAACCCTCCCAATTCAAGCTTTCCACCACATCCACAGACGCGTGGAACTACTGGCTCTTCTCCGTCGACAACAGGATTATACTGGAGGACCCAAAGGGGACTGCGGGAAGCGCTTACGGTTCCAATTCCTATTGGCTTGACCGCGGTGATGCCAGGGCGAGGGAAGAGCAAATCTTTGATTATCCCTCCATTCCGGCCCGGGTTAATTTCGCCCTCGTGTCCGGGGCAGGGGACACCGACAACGCAGCCTTCACCATCGCCGGCAATGAACTAAAGCTAAACGCCCCGGCCGATTTCGAGGCCAGGGAGACCTACAGCATCCGCGTGCAGGGCACCGACACCGGCGGCCTCAGCTTCACCAAGGCCATCGTCGTCACCGTGACCGACGTCAACGAGGCGCCGACCAACCTCGCTCTCGACACCGCCGCCATCGCCGAGAACGGAGCTGCCGCCGCCGTGGTCGGCAAACTGATCCTCGCGGACCCGGACGGTGCTTCTGAGCCCGTCATCATCACCGAGGGGGTGGGGGAGAAGATTTGGGAATTTGAAACGGGAGGTTTTGTGGAATCCTCGCCCGCCATCGGATCTGATGGCACGGTTTACGTCGGGTCATGGGACAACAAGCTCTATGCCATCAATGGCAATAGTGGGGTCAAGCTATGGGAATTTGAAATGGGAGGTTTTGTGTACTCCTCGCCCGCCATTGGACCAGATGGCACGGTTTACGTCGGGTCATGGGACAAAAAGCTCTATGCCATCAATGGCAAGAGTGGAGTCAAGCTATGGGAATTTGAAATGGGAGGTGAGGTGTACTCCTCCCCCGCCATTGGACCAGATGGCACGGTTTACGTCGGGTCATGGGACAAAAAGCTCTATG
>JABJCN010000199.1 GCA_018668635.1 Opitutia bacterium | reverse complement strand
AGGCTTTCCAGAATCTTGTCACGGGTAAAACGATTGATCCTGGGCTGTGGATTCATCGATTGCCGGGAACTTGTTGCCTGTCCGGGGTCGGTTGGGAAAATGCCCACCTCCAGATAAGCCTCACGAAGCAAAGTCGAGGTTAGTTCATGATTCTTCTTTGCATTTCGACGAGAAAGATCCCATAGTTGCTTCGGAATATCTGCTGACGGCCAGTCTTCAACTGTGAGCTTGATAAACTCGCCCAGACACATCCTGTGCAGAGCTCGTACGGCAATATCCATATCCCCGGGATTGGCCGTAATCAATTCATCGAGCAATTTGTTTCCAAGATGAAACTCTCCTGAAAGATAAGAATTCTCCGCCTCGTTAAAGACATTCTCAACATCTGCGGATAACAGGTCAAAAAAAAGAATAATCCCGCCCAATAAAAGCAGTGTCAAACGTTGGGCTTTCATCCGACTAAGATCCTGGGAACACTTGGGTCAATCCCGGTGCCATTTTTTTTTCCTTTTCGTGCAGTAATCGAAGCGTAAGCCACCACGGACCCTCAAAAGTTGAGGTCTTAACAAATATGAGGTTTTTTCCCTTTTTCAATGAAAGCTTACGGACAACAACTGTGGATTCAGAATGGTGGTGTACTGAGGGTGACTGCACTGTATCAATCGCAACTTCACCGTTCAGCCACAACTTCTGAGCCATACGGGAATTGAGTTTGAACACGGCTCTCACCGTTCGATCCGAATCAGATTCGATCACTGACTTGGCGTAGGCAACTGCATATTTGATCGGCACAGGCATTTGTGCGGCAACATGAATGGCACCTGTAACGTCCTGCGGAACAGCATCGCCCCAAGTCAGCTCAAGGGTCCGGTTTCCATTACCTCCACCAAAGTCCCAACGGTACTCGGCTTCATATTTCTCAGCATTCAAATCCTCCTCAGGCTTATAAATGGTTTCAAAACCCTTATTCGATCGGTTATTAAGAAATGGGCCAACAATCTTCCAGTTTCCAATATAGCCTTGGGCTTTAGCAACCTCTCCAAACCTTTCGTAGCCACCAAGCCGGGATAATGCATCTGCAGCAACCTCACGGGTTTCGGTATCTTCAAGTGCAAGAAGGGGCTTCAGAATCTCCAGTGAAGGTTCAAACTCCTCAGGAACACCACGATGTCCAAGTAATTTGATGGCTGAATGCAGGACCTCCTTGTTTGGACTCCTTAAAGGCTGGGTGAGATAGTTTAATAAGCCCCCCGTCGGGCGAAACTGAAAAGGTACGCGTTGAAGACTCTGTAAAGTGGCCTGAACCACGCGGAAATCTTCGTCCTGAACATGTCTTCGATAGATTTCAAACAGATCAGCCACGGAACCAAGACTTCGACATCGAACAGCCAAGGCTCGAGTCTCAGGATCTTCACTTTCAAGATAATGGGAAAAGAAGGATTTGTAGCGAGCAGGTGCAATCCTGCTTAAGGCAACCATACCGGAGCGGGCTGCCTCTTGTGGCAAATCCTTTCGAAGAATCCATGAGCCTGCCAGCAAATCCCCCAGCTTAGGAGTTGGTTGAACAGCCGCCACCAGGGAAGCAAGATTCTCAAAAAGCAATGTAGATTCATCGACCAGCATAGCCTGAAATGTCTTCGAGACGGTCTCTTTGCCAAGTGATGATAGAATGTCCTGCCCAACACGGAATTCCCGGGTTTGTGAATCGTAATGTGCCGTTACACGGGCAAGAAACGGAATAGCCCTGTCATCTGCAACAGACATGGCCTCAATTAAATCACGACGTTGTTGGCCATCCACGTCCGCGGCTTCAAAAATATTCTCCAATCGTTTCAATGATGCATCTGAACTTATGTGAGCAAGAGCTCGAAGAAGATTCTTGGAGATTGATGTCTGGTTTGAAATGGTTAGTCGGTCGACAACAGGCCAAGCTTCTTCAGGAAACTGGCTTGCATAGAGGGCAGCAGCCATGGCTTGTACCCTCACATCCGAATCCTGCAAAAGTTTCTTAACGACCGGGGATGCATTGTTTTCACCAACCAGCTCAAATGTTTCAAGAGCAGCCATTCGTAGAAGCGGACTTTCGTCCATGGATGCCTGATTGGCAAAATCAAGCATTTCGCGACCTTTTATCTGTCCGAGGGTAACCATTGCACGGCCACGCACCCATGGACTTCCACCGTCTCTAAGAATCCTTGAAATCTCAGGGACGGCGGATTCCACCTTCCACCTTCCGAGCCCCTGCATGGCCTCTGCCTGAAGAATCCAGTCCTTTGAGGACAGTTGCTTGGTCCAACGATGAAATTGAAGATCAGAAGGTCGATCAGCTTGCTCGGCAAAAAGGGAAAAGCAGGACAGTACAGAAAATAATAAAATCCATGCCCCCCCAAGAAACCAATAAATGGAAAAGCCAAGTCTCAATTTTGAATTACCTCTGATAGATTGGCAGGAACCGGTAAGGAACACCCATGATTAGAATCGCCATTGAAGTGGAATAGGCCTCGCCCTCCTTTATGGACCAACTGCCATTTTCCCGTTGCTTGGCGAGAAGGGCATTGGATACCTGCGGATAATAGGAGTTAAAATCAGCGGCACTGGACTGGTACATACACTGCACCGCGTAGTAGTTGGCGTATAGGAAATGGGAACCACCACTAAACTTCTGTTCCGGATAGGCATGCATGAAACGGATACCACGTTTAACGGCTGGATGATTTCGCTGACCACACATAATGAGCGACATGACACCCGCGCAGGTTCGTGCAAACCCAGGACCATTGGGACCATTGTAGCCAAATCCGCCACTATTCTTATCCTGGCAATAAATTACATATTCGACGGCCTTTTTCAGTGTCTCATCAGGAACAGAAATACCTGATTCCTTTGCGGAATTCAGCGCCACGGTCTGCATGACTGTCATTGAAAGGTCTGCATCCCTTGGCTCAGGATTGTAGCGCCACCCCCCCTGACCGTTCTGTGAATGGATCGTAATATCAACAGCACGCTTCAAGGTGTTTTTAAGGTCAGGATTCAAGCTCTGTCCCCAAGCCTCTGAAAGCGCAAGAATAGCAAGTCCATGCTCATACATGCCACCATGATGCCTTGGAGTCCCCAGATAACCTTTATGACCCTTTTTTCCGACATTAATTAAATAGGCAATAGCTCGATCCATGTTACGTCCATAGGTTCCTCTACTGGGAACATGCCCTTGCAACATAAAGGCCATCAGGCATACCGAGGTGTCAGCCACTGGATGACGTTGTTCCCCAAAACTTCCGTCAGAATTCTGGGTCTTGGAGAGGAATTCAAGACCCTTGTTGATTGCACTATGTACCTCTGGAGTAAGCCTTGCTTTGGCCACCCGCTGAACAGGAGCAACCTCCTCGGCTTCAAGCGATGAGAATCCTACCGCCAGCAGGCATGAAAACCAGACTCTTTTATTCCGCCAAAATTTCATAATAATCAGCCACTTGCTTCCGGAATTCCGGTGGTAGTTGTTGAATATACTGTTGAATGGCAGCAGCACGTCTTCTGCGTTCAAGGGAATTGACTGACATGCGTGTGCGCTCCACAGCTTTTCCGTGGACCGTGGTGGAGGAATAGCCGGTTGAATCAATTGCAGGATCATCCGGAAGAACACCCGGAGGCGCAGGGGCAAATGCACCCGGGACAGGCACACCTGCTCCAGGGACAGAACTCGGGGGGCCTATTCCAGGGGCCGGAGGCCCAGCACCCGGAGGCCCAGCACCCGGAGGCCCAGCACCCGGAGGACCTTCTCCGGCTCCTTCACCTTCTCCGGCGCCTTCACCCTCTCCGGCTCCTTCGCCTTCTCCAGCGCCTTCACCTTCTCCGGCGCCTTCGCCTTCTCCGGCGCCTTCACCCTCTCCGGCCATGGGTTCACCAAAAGCATCTGAAGGAAAAGCATCTGCAAAACTCTCTCCCATACCCTCATCACCGAAGGAATCCATGGGTTCAGCTCCGGCAGCTTCACTAAAGGCATCGGCAGCGGTAGCATCGGCAGCATCAGCCGCTGCAGCTGCAGCTTCTGCGGCGATCTGAGCTTCAAGTTCACTGACAGCATTCTGTAATTCACTGATGGCTGTTTCCTGGGGAGGTATTGTCCCCTGCTGGTCGCCCTCACCAAGTTCACTGGCGGCCTCCTGCATTGCATCCAGCGCATTATTCACAGAATTGCTTGGAGGTTCGTTTGCAACCGCTTGCTCAAGAGCCTGCTCCAGTTCAAGTTGTTCCGCCTGAAGTTCAGAGGCTTCAGGTAGGGCCTTGGGGGCCTCTTCTACCTCCTTCTTTAATTCAATTTGCGCCTCAAGAATTCGTTTCAATTCCTCAAGAACTTCAGCTTTGTCTGCGACATCATCCTCATCTGAGGACAAAATTCGTTCAATCTCCTTCAGAATCTCTATTGTTTCATCCTGATGTCCAACTGTTGCAACCGCATCTTCCTGACCAATGGTGGCTATTGCATTCTGCATCAATACACTAGGTTGGCGATCGCGAAGAATATTCTTGGCCATCCCAAGTCGTTTCACAAAGGTATCCTCTACGGCATCAATAATAGCACCGGACAAGAGACTCTTGAATTGTGACAATTGCTGAAGGTTCTCATTCTGAGCGCGAATGACACGTGGTTTGTCAACCGTTGCAGCGTCCTGATTGATAAATAGCATCTTACCCCATTTTGCGGTTTCCCTGCGGAGGAAGGATTGCGTCTTGATTAACTCCCGTATTCTCTCCAGCAAAATATCCCCAATGAGGGCGGATTCCGAAGCTCTCAGCAAATGATTCAAATCCTCGATAATAAAATGGATTTCCTTATCAGCCTCCTCCAAGTGTAAGGATGCATCCTCAATCTGCAACCGTGCCTGTTGAAGATTTGAAGCCGCCTTGGGTACCCGTTTGGTATTCACTTGTATGAGCGCGCTATTCATGTCAGCAATGACTTTGCCTTTCCCCTGCTTAATCAAACCATTGGATTCAAGATCAGCAAGCAGGAGATCAATTTTCCGCGATGCACCTCCAATCTGGCGACGAACCTCGACCTGCCGGCGCTCCTCACTACGAATGCGTTCACTTGTCTGCAGCACATCACTCCTGACCTGCCCATGGGACAATGAACAAAACAGAAGGGTAAGGAAAATAGAAATGGATGAAGTTCGATTCATTATTTGGGTTCCTCCTGGGGTTTCTTATCTCCGTCCGGGACTTCTTTGGTTTCCTCGTTTTTCAGTCGTCTGACCTCTGTGGTTGCCTTCTTTTCCAAGTCACGGGCCTTCCCGATAATTTCCCGTTGAGCGTCGAGTTCATTTTTAAACCATGCAAGATATTGCTCCTGTGTCTTGATTTCAAGTCTTCGCGTAGCTGAAATATTAATATGGGTTCCCATGGGAGGGAACTTATCACTGATCTTGATGGAGAATGAAAGATTATCGCCAGGTTTTAGGTCAGGAATACTCTGCGCCAAAGTCCAGGTATGCTGAATATCCCGAACCGTACCTGAAAGTGGCTCCATCTCGATACTTTTCTCCTCGCTACTGTTAATGGAATATACCAAGTGTGCAGTCCCCAGTTGGTGGTCATCACTGGCCCGTGCGATAATATTTAAAACCTTCTTCACGGTGGCCTTACCATCAGTTGAAGGCTCGATCAGTTCAATATCAGGAATCCTGTCGGGAACCACCCGAACAATATGCTGAAGATCGTCGTACTCGAAACCATGATCCTTCTCAGTCCAATGAAAGGTGTACTTGAATGTCTCATCAGCAACTCTATCAAAGGTTGCAAGGAATCCATCCTCACTGATGACTGCAGGAAACTTCTCCTCTCCCACGATAATATCCAGAGCACGAATGGCCGGGGTACATTTCAAGGACCACTTGACCCTGGTTCCTTCAGGCACAGAAAGATTCAGGGAATCAACCGGTGGCTCGATTAAACCGTTCCGTTCAAGGTAATCCGGATAAATAAAGGAAATCTGTGTATCTAAAATCTCTGGACGCGGAGAAACCCGTATCGAATATTTCTCTGTGAGTGCATCACCAATACGGATATAGTAGGTGAAATCCTCAAAGACCTCGGGGATTGTGGATTTAAAATGTATTCCATCATCTTCCTTGTTCATGGCCATGGAATCCCATGTCCTGTCTTTTTCTGAACGCACATACAAGCGCCCTGCTTCTGGTTTTAAACCATTGACCCTGGCAACGATCTCAATTGGGTCGCCCTGCTTGATGGTTTTATTTTTTGTCAATAAAACAACATCTGTCTTTGTTGGATAGTCCTTGTCCACCCCCACAAGCCGAAGAAAAAGAGAACGCATGTGATCGGAACGACTGTAACTGATCAAGGAGAAGGTTCCAATCGAAACAACTGCAAACAGGAACAAGTTCCGCAACTGTCGAAAATCCACCACCTCCCTGAAGTCAAGTGGTCGAGTCAGGGATATAGCCTGATTCCTCATCGCTTCAAGCAAGGAAGCCGATCCGGCTAAAAGGGGATCTGGATGTTCTTCAAACTGAGTATAGGAGACCAAGACAGAACGAAGTTCTGGATGTTTCGCCTCAACTTCAAGGGAGACACGGACTGCATCAAAGCGCTTCAGATGGCGCAACCATTCATGCCATAACACCCATCCAAGAACACATACATTGGTGAAAAGGAGAAGAATCTGTGGGCCACCTGTAACTCGTGACCGAAAAAGAATCTGCCAGTCAACAACAAAATCAACCAGCAAAAGAACCACAGTCCAGATAAGTAGACGTGCAAATCCTCGAATGTGAAAAAAGCGCTGCTCTTGACGCCACGCAATGCGTAACTTATCTTCGATCGAGATGTCTGGTCCGTTGCTCATGATACAGCTCAATAACCTAAACCAGGTTCTCCCTTCTTCTCATGAACCATTCCACTCCGGTCAGGATAACCAGCAGAATAAAAATTACAGGAATGTCCCATAAGTCCTTTTGACGCTGAATGGTTGTGGTAAGCGTTTCATCGGATTGAATCAGTTTTCCCAAATCCCCAAGTTCACTTGCAGCAAGACGTTTCCCGCCTGTAATGGAGGCAATCTGGTCAGCAACCTCAATACGGGTTTCAGTATCACGTTTTTCAAGGGGGATATTCCTTACATCAAATTGAATGGTATTGGCAATTGAGGTATCGGCAGAACGAGCAGAAACCTTGTACTCCCCCTCATCACCAGCCAGAATTGTTCCGGAATAAAGTCCGGGGGACCCAAGCACAGGAATCAACTCCAATTCTGTAGGTAACCCATCGGCACCAACCTTTTCCATAAGAACGCCATAGGAAGGTTGTTCCACCGGTTCAAAGGATTCGGTAAGAACATTGGCATAAACCTCCACATACTCGCCACTACCATATTGATTACGTCCTGTCTCCAGGGTAATCTGCTTGTTTTGCCCAAGTAAACGAGAGAGTGCAAGGAACTGAATTGATTGCCCCCAGAAACGCGCATGGTGGAGATCACCGACCTCACGCCGTAAACGCCACAGGTCAGCCGAACCCACGAACATGGTCTTGCCATTTCCATAACGTTGCCAGGCGACCAATGGATAATTGCCGATGTTAAAAACATCATCAGAAAGTGATAAAAGAGTTGTGGCTCCGGGTTTGGCACCTGAAAGTTCAGGAAGAAAACCCAGGGGGCGGACTCTTGACCAGATACGATTGGTGGATTCCATCGTATCCCCAAGGGAGACAACTGAACTTTCAAGACCGGCCGCAGTAACGACAGGATAAACCGAAGAAGGTAAACCACGCCAGCCAATATTATCCACCTTCACCGGCAACATGTCGGCAATCTTGGTTTCAGTGTAGGAGGAAGGCGAACCAACTCGCCCGGCAAGCATCAATAATGAACCCCCACTCTTCTTCACAAGGTTCTCCATCCATGTTATCTGATCGGAGGTGAAATACTTGGCGTTCACATCGCCCAGAATGACAAGATCAATATTGAGAAGGTCTTCGGCTTTGGTTGGAAACCCACCAATGTGCCGCGGGGAAGTCTCAGCGAGATGCTTGTCCCCCTGTGTCATGAGAAAACGTACATTCAAGCGAGGATCGCGCATGAGGACCCATCGAAGGTAACGGAATTCCCATCGAGGCATGCCCTCAACATAGAGCACATCTATCTTCTCATTGATTACCCGCATCTTGTGGCTGACTGAGTTGTTGGCATCCGTGGTCTCCCCCAAGGCGGACTCGATAGAAACGGAAACCTCAACAGAACCGGTTTCGCGATCAGGCACATATTCAAATTTCTCAAACTGTGTGCCACCACCCAGGGTCACTTCACGAGAACCAATTGTCTCACCATCAACCTTAAAGACCAATTCTACTATCTTGTCTTCAAAACCGCTGGATTCAAACTGGACACGTACAGGAACCTTGTCACCAGTAAAGGCAACCTCGGGGGCAATAACACGCTGGACTTCAATATCAGGTGGGGAAGGCAGACCGATTGGGACTGTATAAACCGGGACGGACTGGTTTTTTAAATTACGGGCAGCTTGTACAGGGTCCCGCCCCTCCAGCCATGCAAAATCACTCAATACAACGACTCCAGCCAGAGGTTGACCTGCATGGCGCGCCACAGCTTCATCCAATGCGGAACCGATTCGGGAACTACCTGCTTCAGCTGTACGAGAGCTAATCCATTCAGCGCTCTCGCCCTCGCCTGAGATTGGTTCAAGACGATCACCGATACTATAGTAGCGGAGAATATATTCCTCACCCAACAGATCATGAGGAGACATTTCAGGGTGTGACAAGGCTGCTTTGGCCAAGTCAAGGCGGGTGGTTCCCTCCACCTTTTTCTTAAGGGCACCAAGGCCCGATGATTGATTGCCTTGGGTATGGGGAATATTTAAAACCTTGGCCGCCTCGAGTATATCATTGGAATCACGCCTTTCATCAGAGATTTCCATACTTTGGGATGTATCCATCAATACGAGTAATGTACGTTTGAGATCCCGTGATGACTGCATTTTCAGGACGGGTTCCAGCAAAAGCAACAACAATAGGGCGCCGGCAAGAATGTAGCAACTTCCCATAACCATTCGCCGTGCTCGGGAAAGCCAGCTCTCAGAACGATACAGATACACTGCAAATGCTATAAGTGCAACCAGCACCACCAAGGTGATTATCCAGCTATGCTGTACGTCGAGCTGAACGTCAGAAACGCTCTCATCCAGTTCGATATTAAATAACCTCTTAAGCATTGAAATTAATTCCGAAATTTGTCCTTACGTTCTTCTTGCTGCGGCCACGGTTTGCTTGCGCAAACTCTCAGTCACATCCCCGGTTTCCCCGGTCATACGATTTGTATACATCTTAGCCAAAAAACCTTGAAGGAGAAATATTAAAAGCGCCAGAATGAGGAGGGTTCTGGAAAGGTCGAATCCTTCCCGACTCTGCGAGATAATCTTGGCAAGGTCTGCCTGTGGTGAAATGACCCATTCAGGCTTCCCCAATGCGGTGCCAAGACTGTCGGATGAAAAAACCTTCACATCAGCTTCACCTGCATTGATATTAACAGCCAAGGCAGATGAAGGAAGACCTACGGGTTCAACTTCATAGAAACCTGGAGCATCAGAATCAATTGCGCAATATGGGATTCCAGAGCTTCCCTTTAAAAGATTTACTGCAAGAGGTTCTCCATCCGGTTCACTAAGAGTGACCTGATGATTGGCTTGAAGTCCGGCTAGTGTAATCTTGCCGGGTGCCCCCAATGCAACAGTACGTTCACCAGGACGACTTGTGAAATGCGTAATGGATTGCTGGACCATCATTGGGAAAAATGGGTGAACGGAAAGATTCCCCCAATCACGATCGGCAGTGGTTGTAACCAAGAGGACGGTCCCCTCTCCTACCTGTTTTTCCAGCAACAGAGGTAAATCAGACCGAGAAAGACGAAGAATTGTGTCACTATCCTCATCTGGTTTGACTTGAATTACCTTCCTTATCTTGGCTGCACTACGCCCTTCTTCAGGAATCGATTCAGCAAGAGATGCCAGCACATGATCAGACTGAATTGGCCCGATCGTCCAGGATGCCTTTGTTTCATCGTTTTCAGAACGGGTATCGTCACCCTCAAATGAAACCATATCAACGATCTCGCCCGGGAGCAGGTTTACATCACCACCATGCAATTGGGCGTTGTAGGATTCTGCATCAAGTTTTTCACCGGCGTAAATAGCGAGCCCACCTCCCTTGCCGACAAAATCCTTAAGCCTTTTGGCAACATCGACGGCAATTGTTGGAACATTGGCCAAGAAAATAACATCGTATTCCTTGAAATCCTCGGCATCCAAATCCTGCCAGTCTGCTCGCACCACGTCAAGTGTGGCAGATTCACCACTTTTCTTGAGTTCCAAAGCTCGAACAAGATAGAAAACCTCAGATGGGCGGTCGCCAGATGCCGGTTCACCATGTGCGCAGAGAATACGGATTTTTTCCCTGACATGAACAACTGTCTGGCGTTCATTATCCAGACTCAAGGAATCCGGTCCCAGAATTACGCGAACCTTGGAGTCCCCACCCTTGTCAAATGAAGCATAGAATGAAATCATCCGGGACTCCCCCTCTTTTATAGACCCTATGGACTGGCGGGTAACATCCTGCCCATCAACCTCAAGTGTCGCGGTACCGCCCTCACTGAGTTGGCGTCCATGGTTACGAACCTCCGCGGCAAAACGAACCGTGCCTGATGGAACAAGTGATCCGGAGACATATTCAAAACTCATCACGGAGAGATTCTCTTCGCCGTCCACACCCACAGGTGTTATAAACAGGGATGCATCATCAGCAATGCTCTCAAGGCCGGACCTGGCATCAGCGGAAAGGTTTTCCCAGTCGACAGCCTGGGCATCTGTAATCAGGTAGCACTCCCGAATCGAAGCCTTCAACTCCGTGACCAAACCTAAAGTTTCAACAAGGCATCGCTCCAGATTTAATCCCTCGGGAAGAGTCTTTGCATTTTCAAGTACTTCACGGAATCGGTGTTCATCATAACTGCTGCCACGAAGAAGGGTCCGTGTCTTGTCGCCAAGTAAAACCAGGGAAACCGGATCCCCCACATTGGCGGACTTAAGAATTTCCGATGCTTTTTCCAAGGCACGGTCAAAACGTTTGGAATGCTTACCATGAGCCATGCTGTAGGAGGCATCAATTGCAACAACCATACCCACACGTTGTTCCCCCCCCAGAATCTGGGCATTCTCGTTCCGAAGAGAAGGCCTCAACATGGCAAAAGCCACCAATGCCAGTACCAGGCATCGCAAAAGAAGAATGAGAAGATCCTCCAGCCTGACCTGACCCGAGCGTATGACCAATGCACGCCGAAGCAACTCCATGGCCGCCCAGTCTGTACGCCTGCGATGTCGCTGATGTAGAAGGTGAATGATAATGGGAACCGCGATACCTGCGGCTGCCAAGCCACCCCAGAGTGGTAATGAATTAAGGAAGGTCATGGATGATTCACCTCCCTTGGTTTATCCAACATTGCAATCTGGGCATCACCAAGATGAATGCCACATGGATACGCCAAATGCTTACCAAATTCAACGCGCAATTCAAGATCATCCCCTTGGGGAAGAGGCAACTGGAGAATCCTGGATTCGTCCCCGGCAGAAAGGTTCTGGCGATAGAATTCCTTCCCGGAAGCGACCAGAATAACAGTAGCATCTCCACGACTGCCTGCGATAGGTGAAATAACGGCACGAAACTCACGGGCACCGACTCCGGTCAGTTTGTAACGTAATGTTGTCTGCGGACTGACTCGAAGGGACGAGAGAAAATGGGAATCATCCCCTTGGACATTGGCTGCGTCCTGAAAAGGCTTCTTGCCCAAAGGCCCGACAGATTCAACACCCAGACGCTCCAAATCCGTCAGCCAGGATATTCCATTACCGGCACGAACAAGATATCTCACATTCTTCCACTCGATTTTCAATTCTTTAAGGATTGAGTGGGATAAAAGGATTTTTCCTTCATCAAAATCGATTTCCCCACGTAGTATGGTACCATCGAGAAGTCCCACCTCATCAACCATGGATTCCACTATTTCTGAACCAGTAGAAGGAAGTAGGTAGCGATGTAAATCCTTTCGGGGAAGAGGAATAATGCCGAGAGGAGAATCCAGCGCAATATTATCATGCTTCAACCAAACCAACTTGCCTGGAAGTGGGCGACCATTCGTACGATAAAGAACTCCTGGACGATTGGCTTTTGAGGAATCAAGACCAGGTGCAAACTCCAATGATGCAATATTCGTCAAATCTACATTATGCGTGCCAAAAAGGTGATGATTATTAATTCCAAGCTTACCATCTTCGTATAATTTTTGAATAGTAACATGCCAGAACTCTCCACTTCGCATCCCCACAGCATGCAGGGTCTGGCTGTTCTTGGTAATTTCTCGATCCAGTAGAACGCTTTTGACAGAGTCGAGATCGACAACTTTCCCATCCAGCATAACGGAACCATCATCCGCCCATTTCAAACTACCTTTAAGAAGACCATCACGAGTCCATACAAAGTCAGATCCACGCATGACATCATTACCTAGGGTCCTGACACCCTGACTGTTCTCCGTCTGAATCAGCATGTCCATGCAGACATGACCCCAAGGGCCAATAACCCGATCTAAAACCTCGACCTGAGCCTGACGACCTTGATAGGAGGACAAGTCAAACGCCACGCTTTCCATGACATGTGAATTCTGACCGGTTATTGAGGCAACTGCATTGCCATCCACCAAAAGATTGACACAGGCACGCCCTGGGTAATGCCCACCAGACAAAAGGAACCGAAGAAATTTCCTTTCAATAATAAAAGGGGAAGAGATTGCACGGCCTATCTGGATATCGATATCACGACCATGAGGCCCCCAGCTTTTCAGCATCATTTGGCCTCGAAAACCCTTAATACGGAGAGGACCGTGATTGGATCGACCGGGATGCCAATAGTTCCCCGATCCGTATCCAGAAAATGCAGTGCCCTCAAAGGTCCAATCACGCCGCTTTTCCTCAAAGTCCTCAATAAGAATATCCTCAAGCGATGGAGGAGAAAGTTGAACTTCCTTGGGCGCGTTTTCCGTTACCTGTATGAGTTCCTCATCCAAGGATGCTTGGACTACACCGGAAAAAAACAACCAGATGAAGCCGGAAGCAAAAATAATTGGGCATTGCCAGAGGTTCGTCATCGGTTCTTTGCTGCAGCTGTCCTTTGCAGGAGGTAACTGGAAAGGACCGACTCAATCGGTTCCGCCGTATTAACAAGAACATAGTCTGCCGCATTTTTCATACACGCAGATCGAATCGTACCAATAAATTCCTCAAGTTCCTTTAGATAGGCGGCGCGCACTCGAGCAGGCTGAGTAACGAGCTCACCATCATCCTCAAGCCCTTCGAATCGCCAAACTCCGTTTAAGGGGAACTCAATTTCATGTGGATCAAGAATATGGAAGACGGTGACATTGTGCCCCCGATAACGAAGGTGACCAATTCCCTTGATAAAATCTTCCGTATTATCCAGTAAGTCCGAAAAAATCATTACCATGCCCCGACGTTTCATCCGTCCAGCAAATTCATGTAGCAAACCAGCAATATCTGTTCTAGGTTGAGGATCAACTTTCTCCATCTCGCGGGAAATATCAGCCAAGATTCCCATTGTACTCTTGGGTTCGACATAATTCCTGAGTTCGCCATCAAATATGCCCACACCGGCTGAGTCCCTTTGGTCCACGATCAGGTAAGCAAGGCTTGCCGCCATATATTTGGCATACTCAAGCTTGGATATTCCGCCGGACTTGAAGGTCATCGATGAACTCGCGTCTAGAAGAAGATTTGAGATAAAATTAGTTTCCGCATCAAATAGCTTTATGAAAGGACGTTGCGTCCTAGCATAAAGCTTCCAGTCAATATGACGAATTTGATCACCGGGAACATACTGCCGATAGGCAGAAAATTCGGTACTGATACCACGAACAGGGCTTTTATGCATACCGATCCGAATTCCCTCAACCACTTGACGTGTAACCACATCCAAGGGGCCAAGTTTGGACAGTGTATCTGGATCTAGGTATTTTGCCTTCATCTACTGGGTGTGATGAATCAGGGTTTCCTTAGGAAATTTAGAATCGATGATCTGGGCAAGCGTCAGACAATTAGATATTGTAGGTCAAGCACTTGCAGATTTGTACATTTTTTCATCAGAAGGAATGTGCTCCAGTAATTTGCGAATTACATCATCTGTACGGACGCCTTCGGATTGAGCCGCAAAATTAAGACCCATACGATGGCGCATGACGGGGAGTGCCAAGGTCTGGATGTCATCGATGGAAACATTGAACCGTCCCTGGAGAATGGCCCGTGCCTTCCCAGCTAGAATCAAGTTAAGGCATGCACGAGGTCCTGTGCCAAAAGAAACCCAATCATTGATAAAATCAGGAGCGCCCTCTTCCCCGGGACGTGTGGCACGGACAAGTTTTGCGGTGTAATTAAAGATATGATCAGCAACCGGAACTCGAAGAACAAGTTCCTGCAGTGCAAGAATCTCCTCCTTGGAAATAACTGACTTGAGCTCAGAATGTGAAGCGGCAGTGACCTGACGCATAATATCAATCTCTTCTGCCTCAGTAGGATACTCAACATGAATCTTGAACATAAACCGGTCAAGTTGAGCTTCCGGGAGAGGGTATGTCCCCTCCTGCTCCAAGGGATTTTGGGTGGCCAGCACAAAGAATGGGAGGTCCAGCTTGTAGTCATCCCCACCAGCGGATATCATTTTTTCCTGCATGGCCTCAAGCAACGCGGCCTGAGTCTTGGGCGGGGTGCGGTTAATCTCGTCAGCAAGTACCATATTTGCAAATATCGGACCCTTTGTGAACATAAACTTGCGAGCTCCGGTCTCGGGATCATCCTGCAACACTTCAGTGCCGGTGATATCAGATGGCATTAGATCTGGTGTAAATTGAATCCGACGAAATGAAAGGGACAAGCACTTGGCAATTGAACTAACCAACAACGTCTTGGCCAATCCAGGAACCCCCTCAAGTAATCCATGTCCACGAGCAAAGATGGAAATCATCACCTGATCGATGACATCATCCATCCCCACGATGGACTTTCGCAATTCAGTTAGGATTTCGTCACGTGCAGCACGCAGTTTTTCAACGGCCTGAACATCGTCCATGGACGCTATGTCCGAATTGGATTGTTGGGTTTCATCATTTGACATGGGTTGTAACCTTTCTTGGGTGAATCTGATGGATTTTTACTGAAAGTTTCATAAAAAAACCATGATCACACGGGAAGTGAAACATGGTTTTGGGAGCTGGAATTTTTAAAAAATGCTTTCAAAATAGCTTGTGAGAATTCGATCAAGACTGAAGTGGATTTCAACATTCTTTAATTTGACTGATAGAATATTAGAATCGCTTGTAAAGCAGGGAAATTCATTTTGGGGAAACTTTTTTTATCCAGCTGGAATGTAAAGCCTTCAAACGATCGACAATAAGCGGCTTTTCATTGTAATAGTTTTTCACCTCGGGTTTCTCCCCAAAAAGTTTGTGAAGACTTTTTCCGTTGATCAATTTCCACTCTCCTTGGCGCACCGCCCAACTGCGACCCCATGCGAAATGTAACACCTCATGGAGAGAGGAGGCGTCAGGATTTTTTATCAAGGGCAGAATATCATGACCATCCAACTTGGGCGCATCTTCAGGTTGTAGTACTCCGCAAAGCCCAAGTATTGTGGGAAACCAATCCATTGCAGTTATGACTTGTCCACGAACTTCTCCCTTGGGTAATCTTGATGGGTAACTGATAATGGCAGGGACGCGAACGCCACCTTCAAGAAAAGTGCCTTTCCTTCCGATCCACTTGCCTGTTGAACCACCCCCACTGGCTCCGTAGAAATGTCCCTTGGGATATCCGCTCTTGTGGTTGTCAACGCGGATTCGATTGCCGGTCTCCTCGGAATGTCCATTATCGCTCATAAATATGATGATGGTATTCTCTCGAAGTTTAAGGGTCTCCAATTTGCTGACAATCTCCCCGATGTAGTAATCGGTGGCATTCATAATCGTGGCATAGGACCTCCTTGCTGCATCCTTCATATCCATGAATGGTTCAGCGAATTTTCTGGGAGCCTGCTCAGGGTAGTGAGGAATATTGAAAGGGGCGTAGAGAAAAAAAGGTCGGTCCTTGTTTTCCTCAATAAATTCCAGACAACGATGGGTCATCATTTCAGGAAAGTATTTCCCATTGGACTCGACCGGAGTTATCCCTTCATAGAGGTCATGGAATCCGTTTCCATGCAGGAAATAGTGGTTGTAGTTGTCAATAAAACCGTCGCGAATGCCAAAGAATTCATCAAAGCCCTGCTTCTTGGGGCCGAAATCCCGATGCGCACCAAGGTGCCATTTACCATAAAGCGCCGTGCGATACCCGACAGATTTAAGTGCCTCAGCCAACGTCACTTCCTCCAATGCCATATTGATACCCTTTGGCCCGTTCATGTCACCCTGGGTCCAGTGCCTTACCCCACCACGTTGTGGATGTCGCCCAGTCAATAAGGCGGCCCGCGCCGGACAACAGACGGTGTGCGCATATGCCTGAGTAAACCGTACTCCGGTGGCAGCCAATTTATCAATATTGGGAGTGATTAGGTCCTTGGATCCGTAACAATTGGCATCAATGGTTCCCTGATCATCTGTGAAAAGAATCACAACATTGGGCTTTCTGGTGTCTGCGAGAACAGCTAAATGAACAAACAGAAATAGGAAAGGGAGAGAAAGGCGCATTATATTCAAGTGGTTGTCTTTTAAACGAGTTGATGTGGACTTGCCTAAAAAATGAAGGCAAGCAAAATTCTGGTATTATTAGAACCCGTCGGGAAAATAAACCATATTTACATTGAAATACCGATTCATTATAATCACTGCACTACTGCTCATGGTCGGTTTGACCGGGGTTCAGGGGACCAGGGAATCATCCTTTTCGATAATTGGATATCTCCCGGAATATCGTGTGGAAACAGTTTCACCAGAAAAACTGATACCCATCACGGACCTCATCTATTTTGGGATCAAGCCACCGGCAAATGGTCATCTCCCGGTCACCCCGGTAAAAAACTCTATATTAAGAAAGCTTCATGAGATCAAACACATCACCAAATGCAGGCTACTTATTTGCGTGGGTGGGTGGGGGCGATCAACCGGTTTCCCCACCCTTGCAGGAAACAAGGACTTCCGGAAGCAATTCATAAGCAACATTAGAGATTATTGCCGGACCAATGGCTTTGATGGCATTGATTACGACTGGGAACACCCCAAGGGAGTAAAGGAAAAATCTACCTATGTTGAACTACTGACTGAAACAGCAAAGGCTTTCAACAAGGATGGTCTAATCGTAACGGTCGCCCAAGCCAACTGGCAGGACCTAGGTAAAAAAGTATATAAAGCGATTGATCGAGTT
>JABJCN010000187.1 GCA_018668635.1 Opitutia bacterium | reverse complement strand
GTCATTTGAGGATATAGGAAGCCCGCGACACGGTTTTCCGTATATGGTCCTCTTCGTGATGGTGTTTTCTTCGACTGAACAATAATGCGGTTGTTCTCGATGTTCCCAATTGTTTCCTCCCAAGACTCCGGCCACTTTTGGGCAGGACCATCAGTGTCTAATTCCTTCTTCAGGATCTTATATTTTATCTTTGATCCTGATATCATCCATTTGCCTTTGGCCAGCAACTTGGAGTATTTACCATCTTCGTAGTCTTTTTTGTAGAAGGCTGTAAAGGTTGAGTCTGAATGGCGGATTATTTCCCAGTTCGTCGGTTCATCTTCATCATTGTCATTACCCTTCCATATACCGGTAAACTGAGCCCCATCCTTTGTAATGTTTCCTCTGAAGGCTTTCAGGGGTTTTTCTGCAGCTTTGCCGGCAGTATAATTGTGTTCTGTATGTCTTTTGTATCCGATCCAAAGTCCAGTACCTAGGATTGCCAAGGCAACTAGGAGTAGAAAGGGGAGTGGATTGGCTTTTGCCTTGGAAAGATTATCCGGCGTTGTCGGTGAATCAAGCGGGGTTTCAGTTAAATCTGGAACCGGAAAACTTGGGTCAGGTGGTTGTTGTGAAGGTTTGGGGTTTAACCCTACTGGATTGGTTGGTGGCGGCATTCCCCCGTCAGGAGGTGGCGGGATATTCTCGGGTTCCATGTCCTTCTGTTACTTGAGCTTATTTACCATTCTACTTTACATCTGCAACAGTCGTACCTTCGGTTTCTGGTGGTTTGAATTCACGATATAACTTTTTGTCCTTGATTGTCCAGATGCGGAGGATGCCGTCCTGTCCACCTGCCGCAACAAGTTTGCCGTCAGGCGTGACGTCAGAGGCATGTACGAATTTTGTGGCTCCGCTCAATGCTGTTGCCTGGCTTATTTTGCTACCACTCCTGATTACACTTACCTTCCCTTCTGCTGATGTGGCAATTGCTTCAGACGAAATCCCTATGTAGTGTATCGATGTTACTTCCTTTTGAAATCCACCACCTTTGCCCATTCGATCACCATTTTCGAAATTCCAGTATTTCACATCCTTGTCAGCACCAGAGCTCAAGATTTCCCTGCCGGTACGACGCCAACTTACCCCCATCACGTGGTGGGTGTGCCCTTCGAAAGTACGGACGACTGATCCCTTTGATGTTTCAGTGACCTTCACAAACTTGTCTGCCGCAGCCGTTGCAATATGTTTACCATCAGGCGAAAAGTCGATATCAAGAACGGAGTCGCTGTGAATACCTGAAAGGTTGAGCTTGAGCTTGGCATCAACTACATTCCATAGGAGGACCTCTCCACTTCGGCTCGGATCGCCACCACCGGATGCGAGGGTTTTCCCATCAGGTGAGTAATCCAGGGATGTTACACGGTCGATGATTGGGGATTCACCAACTGCAGAACCAATGCTTTTTTCCAGCTTCCATTTTGGGGTTGATTGCCAGCTTGTTACCTTCCCGTCCCTGGCGATAGAGATTATGGATCCTTCCGGAGTGTAGGTTATCAATCTAGCTGATTGGCTAAGGTTTCCGAAAACCTCGAAAGGTTGTCCCTTTTCAGTTCCCCATGTATGAATTCTATTATCATCGCCTGACGTTGCAAAGGATTTCCCATCTGGTGCGAAGGCGACTGATGTGATGTTTTTTTCGCTGGCGCTGGTGGCTTCCTTGGCTGAATCCCTTGCCATTTCCCGCTTTTTCTTCACCTGCTCTGCAGTTGCCTTAAGCTTGTTTGCCTTGTCTACTTCACCTTTTGCTCGTTCTAGATCAAGGCTGGCGTTCTCCAGTTCGCGAATGGCAGTCTGGAGGGGCCCGTTAATCTTGTCGAATTCCTTTCGTAAGGCGTCTATTTTCTTTTGCAGGTCAGCAAGCTTTTTCTTCTCTGGTTCTTGCTTCTCCTTCTTGAGTTTCTCAATCGAGGTCTTTGATTGGACCGCCGATTTGCTTTTTTCATCGAGTATTTTCTTTGTAGCTTCGTTTGTTGCCCGAACCTTGTCGGCAAGAATCTTTGCACTGGTGGCTTTATGCTCAGACTCCTTCAATGTCTTGTTTGCTGCTATTGAGAGTGATTGTGCCGCATTAAATTTTTTTTCCACCGCCATCATTGCTTTTTCTGCAGCCTCTTTTCTGGCTTTGATTATGGGGAGAGACTTTTGCGCTGCATCCAAATTTTGTTTTGATTGGTTGAGCTTGGAATTGACAAGGCTTTCATGGGCAATTTTGGAGTCATTGGCAATTTTACGTTTTAATTCAGCGGTCTTCATTGCCTTCTGTTTTTCTGGTTCGGGCTTGCTGGGGTCTTCCTGGATGTTTTTTGCAGCAGTTCCGGCTTCCATTGCCGCCTTCTCTGCAGTCTCACGTTTAAGCTTTGCCTGTTTAACTTCATTTGTGATGGCTTTATGAGCAGTATTGAAATCCTTTAATTTGCTTTCGGCCTCAGCAAATGCCAACTTTGCCTTGTCGAGCTTTTGCTTTGTCGGTTTAATCTGTGATTTGGTTATGTTATCCAGAGCTCGTTTTTTATCATCAGACAGTTTTTTCTTTTGTTCGCGAGATTGATTGGCTTGCATCTCCAGCAATATGGGTTGCTTGGCTTTGGCCACCGCCGCCTTGTATGCAATCTCTGCATCCTTGCGTAGTTTTTCATCCTGCTCGGATTTTTGTTGTGCCTCTTTCACTGCCTTGCTGGTGAGTTCGATTGTCTTCTCTAGTTCATTCCTTACTTTTTCTTGTTTAGCCAATTCGGCTTTCTTTTCATCAACAGGTTCTTTGGCCGCTTTTTCTTTCGCCTCATTTGCTTTCTTTAGACGCTCATCTGCTTTTTTCTTTTCGTCCTCTCGCTTTTTTAATTCTCCTTCCCTATACTTGAGTTCTCCATCTGCAAAGCTGGCTTCGATCAACGTGTTGGCCGCTTTTTCTGCATCATAGCGGTTTCCTTTTGCTTCTGTCACTTGTTGACCATTTTCAGCCCATAGTCGAAGGGTTGTCCCACCAGTCGTAACGAATTGTTTACCGTCAGGCCTTATTGATATGCTTGAAATAGGCTTGCCGTGGGAAAATTTGCGGGGACTACTTCCGGTAGCGGTGTCCCATAGAATTGCCTGTCCGTCCGCTGATGCAGACAGGATTTGGTTGGCATTTGAAGCTACTGCGCTTAGATGGCTTACAACTTGACCATGTCCTTTAAGCTCGCGAACCATTTTAAAGGCTCCTGAGTGGTTAAGTGCAAGCTGTGTTTCAGATAGTTTTTTCTTTGCCGGTTCCAACTTTTCAGTTTTAAATTGTTCTGCGTTTGCCTTGGTTTTTGTGGCCAGTGTGGTTTTATCTACCAAGTCCTTCTTCGCCTCCAACAGAATTGTTTGAGCCTTGTTGAGCGTAGACTTGTCTTCTCCCTTTTTTTCCTCAGCGGCATCGAGGGCATTTTCTGCCTGCTGGAGTGCCATTTCAGCATCCTTTCGGGTCTTTTCTGCCTCAAAGGCCATTTTTTCTGCAGCTTGAATTTCCTTTTTTACTACTTCAAGAGCCATCATTGATTCATCTCTGGCCAGCTGTATTTTCTTTATCTCTTCTTCTGTGCGTGCCTCCCAAGTGCGAATTACTTTATCATCATGTCCACTTATCAAGCGCTTCCCCTCAGCAATGTAAGCAACTGAAGTGATTGGCTTGTCATTGATTTGTGCCTTTGCAACAGGCTTGCCATCCTCCACATTCCATGAATGGAGGGTGCCATCGACGGTACCGGATAGTAACTTTTGACTGTCAGAGCTGAAGGCGAGAGAGCTGATTTTTGCCTTTTGATTATCAAGGTTCCGTACTTTCTTTCCCATTTTTAGGTCCCATATTTGGACAGTCATGTCATCCGCCATGGCGAGCCATTTGCCATCTGGGCTTATTGTGACGGGGGCATCGGCAATTGGTAGGTTAAACTCCTTCTGAGGTTTGATTGTTTGAAGTTTCCAAAACTTGATTTCACGATAAGACCCCGAGACCAGATTGCGTCCATCAGGAGAAAAGGCCAACGATGTAACGAAATCGAGGTGAGCGGGTTTTTGCTTATAGAAATTGCCTGATTTAAGATTTTCGTCAGTAAGTTCTCCCACATGGGTTTCTGATGGGATATGGTAGAGATCAATGCGGTTGGCTCGTCCGGTTGCCACAAACTGGCCATCAGGGCTAAGTGCAACTGCGTAGATCGGGTTATTGATTGATGTCAGAATCGGCTGCCAATCAATTGGTTTTGCATTGCGTAATTCCCCTTTAACGCCTTGTTGAATCCATAGTTTAAGGAGCCCCAGTTCTCTTGGTGTCAGAGACTTTGCGGATACCTTGTTTTTTAGCGGGGGCATCTCCGGTTCCTCAAGGTGGGCAGAGACTTGAAACAAATAACTTTCCTCTGGTTTGCCTGGGACGGCAAGGGGACCGTCATCATTTCCCTTAAGAATGTCCTGTGGTGTTTCTAGGACAACATCAGCTTTGGCTCGGGTTTGGTTATGGCACGGAAGGCAGTTATTTCGAAGGATGGGGAGGATTTCCTCCTGGAAGTCAACGGCTTTTTCGCTGTTAATTTCTTCGACTTGCAATCCTTTGGCTTCACTCGGTTCGACGATTGTCGAGAGGGTGGTGAAAAGAATTAGTAAAAAAGTGATTCTTGTCGTTAAATTCATAGTTCGCGTCTAAACATCATTAAATAATAATATACCTCATCCGCTGGTTTGGACTCAATTACCCTTACTCATACCTAAAAGACGCATTGTTCCCAGAGGGAGCCAAGCGAAAATTAAGAAATCAGAATTTTTTCTGCAGACTGGAAGTACGTCGGGTTCTTCCAGCTCTCTTTTTCTTAATTAAGGATATTTTAAACGATTTGGATTGAGTGCTTTCTTTACTTAATGTCGAGGTGTTGAGAGCACTGTTTCGATCGTCTAGAATCTTTTCCAATATGAGATTTGTTGGGCCAACAGGGATATACTTAATGCGAAAAATCCATTTATTATCATCCCTCATAATATATTTAATGAGGATAAGGGATACGATGCACAAGTAAAAATTCAAAAGTTATTAAAAATGATGGATTCAGCGATATTTAGGTCCAGCGTTAGACGGTTCCCACTACGGTTGACTGCTTGTCCTGATGCCAATCTAACGGGTCCGGGAGGGAAGTTTTGACCAAGTATGACTGTGAGCCCTTTTTGGATTTCTCGAGTCCAGTTGACCAAGACAATTGCGGTCCCTTTAGGTGAATCCAGAATACAGGATTCAATTAGGGGGGCAGAGCACCTTACGGGTTTGACCAAGGATTTTGCAGGAAGATCAATCAGGATGCGGGCTGTATCATTAAATTGCGTGGGTAGGAAATGGATTAGCGATTTGATTGAAGAGGATCGGTCCACTGGGACCATTGGTGTTGCATTCCTGTAGTAGCTTAGTCCAGGAAGAAAAGCACATGTGTAGGTTGTTCCTTTTGCGGATGGGTGCTTGATCAAGGCGGGAGAACCATTTGGGAAACTAGCCAGAATCTTTGCTTTTTTGCTGAGGAGTGTTGGTTTTCTTAGTTGCAGGATAGCTTTTGCACCAAAGATTTCAAGTCTTCCGCCATTCCACTTAATAGTGTCTATAGGTTTGGCAAAAGGAAGATCCTGCTTGACCATGGATACTTGAGATTTCTCAGGCTCAATGATGGATTGAAGATCAACTCCCTGGATACTTCGCAGGGATGCATTTGGATTGTTATATTCGTCGAACATCCCTGCTCCGGCTGTGCAGAAGAGTATCCCGCCATTTTTGACCCATTCTGAAATGTGTTTCGATGCTGCATTGGATACATGACGATCAGTGAGGTATAAAACCTTGTATTTGGCCAAGGTGCCTGCGGTCGCATCAGCTTCAACAAGGAAGTCTAGTGGGATTTCCTGTTGCCGAATGGCGGTGTAGAGTGTGCGCTTGGCTGCGGCGAATGAACCTTCATTGTCACCCCAGATATCAGATGTTTCACTGAACCAGAGGGCCGCTTGACCAAATCGTGGGCGACCAGTCTGCACGATGTGCTCGAAAGTGCCGAGTTCACGAAACGCTTTTAGAACTTCAGCATAAGTATCCTTGTGGGTTACATGGTTTTCTGTATACGCGACTTGTACAGGTCTGAACTCGAAGAGGTTGACGATCTGCATTCCATGACCTAGGGCACCGTAGAAGAGCCTTCTCCATGTGTCGGGCCGGTTGCTGGGCCAGTGAGCCATGCAATAGTAGTGGATTTTCTGTTTAGCCTTTCCGCGGACACCGGCCCTGAGCAGGTCAAGGTTGATATTATTAACTTGAGGAGTGCACACGGGCATTTGAAATATGTAGTCCTCGCTCCATGGTTGAGTCATGGCTTCTTGCCGAAATGTGGTTACCCACTTGTGGACTTCTCCAAGGTAGCGGTGTTCTGTTGGATAGTGAGGGGAGTAGTTGGCTCCAATCCCGGCATTTGGAAGATGTTTTCTAAGGATATCTGTACGCTCTTTTGTTTTCAGAATACCAAACTGATGTTGGTAACGGCGCGACCAGTAGAAGAGATTCGGGTTTGAGTTCCTGAGTCCAGGATTGAGATCCAGGGAGATGTTACTCCATTTGGAACTGTCTTTTGAGGCGTCTGCGGGGCTTAGTCCTTTTGATTGCATCCATTGTCGGAATGCTTCGTCAGCATCCTTTCCTCCGGGCTTGGGCAGGGTGATTTCGTCACCGAGACTGACCGTGGCTATTTTTTTTGCACGAGGGCCCAGGTTTTGGCAATATTCAGCAAGCTTGTCGGTGCGGACGTTGCGAACATCGATATACCCGTTGTTACGTTTTCCGGTTCCGGATGTAGCATCAGTCTGTGTAATTCCGAATTTATTGCGAAAACGAAGTGCGGCTTCTGAATATTGCTCGTCAAACTCAGTCTTGAAGGAGTTTGCAAAAATGAGTGTTTCAGTCGGAATGCGGCCATGCTCCTTTTGTCGGTCAAGATGATCAAGTAGTTGATGGAGTATTTGCTTCCTGTCGCGGATGCGCTGGGTGTAGCGAGTATTTGCATCGTAGGCGAGGGGTATGGTGTCGAAGTGACCGGAGAGAGAGTGTATCATCTTGCGTGAACCATCGGTTTGGGTCACTGCAAACTCGACGGTGACATCGCCCGGTGGGTTGATATTTAAGTCCCATTGACCGTCGTTAAGGGTATCCAGAAGGTGTCCAACCTCATTCCATTCGCTTGTATTTCCAGCGGGAACTTTAATTTCAAGAGGTTTCCATGAGCGCTGGTGTACCCAGTAGGGGGAATGCTCCGTCCCGTTCTTTGCGGTAAGCTTAAGGGGTTTGGTACCCTTATTGGTGATACGAAGGTGGAGATCGCCCTGCTGTGTGAGGAGTCCGTCGAGAGGAAGGTATTTTTCGGAATCAATACGGCGTAGGACCTCTTCCTTATTTCGTGTGAGAAGGATCAGGTCCACGTTGCGCCGGGCTGCAGGAGTTGGTTGTTTTGCCGCAATCAGACGAATTGTGGCAATGCCAGGTTTTAAATTCGTTAAGGCATTGTGACCTTCCCACACTATATTTTCGGATGCACCCCAGCTCCATGCCAGTTCAGTCTTAAGCTTTTGTCCGAAAGCCCAGATTTTTATATTTTCCCGGGCCCCATACAGCCGATTGAAGATACGCTTCCCATCTTGTTCAACTTCAATTCGAAACTGGGTCTGAAAACGATAGGCTGCCTCGTAACGAACGAGAACGAGATATTGTCCGGCCTCATCGATCGTTGTCGTGATGCTGGCTGTAGCCTTTTCTACTTGCTCAGGTGCACCCAGGAAACCTTTTCTGCTCAGGAAGGAGTTTGCAAAAGTAGCGGCATAATAATTTTCTCCCCAACGTTGGGCTTTCCATCCGTTTAAGCCTTCAAGGCTGAACTCTTCGGCTTCCAGATAAAAGTTTCCATCGGGCGCTGATTTAACAGGATATTGGCCGCGATATTTTTCCGGGCCCGCGTTAAGAATAATGCAGAAAAATGGGATAGCAGCCAATTGTTTCATGCGCTTCCCATATTCCATGCTCTTTTTAACTATGGCAGGAACACCCGCTATCCTTAAACCCTGTTTGTTTGGCTTTTCTGCAAAGCCGGAAATTTCTTACATGGGCAGAAACCATGATAATTCCCCCCAGGGTGGTAAGTAGACTTTCCCGGGATATCCAGCCATGTCCAGAATGATTGCCATGAGCATGGGCATGTGAATGGTCATGGTTGTAAATCGCAACACAAAGTAGAATAAACCCACTTATGGAAAGGAGGATTACAAGGAAATCCTTATGTCTTCGACACCCTAGGAATATGGCCAACCCAGTGGTTGGAAGCACCGCGAGAAGCATCCACTTATGAAAATCTTCATTCATAAAGAAACTACTGCCGATGATTGGGAAGGCAATCAGTAGGAGAGGTGTCAGCAGGCAATGAATGCCGCACATCCCGGCTAGTGACAATGCGAGCCCATCCAGCATGGTTTGCCATGTGCTGGCATTTTTTTCGAGGGCTTGTGTCTCTTGTCTGGTCACTCTGGTTTTCAAGTGGATTATGATGGATTTAATATCAATTCCTGTGTCAGGAATCACACAAAGTGGTAAATTCAGTTTTCTTGTCAATTCTTTCTGCGAGACATTTGCATTAAAGGAGATCAGGGCCACGTTGTGAAATTTGAAATTACTGAAATGGCACCAGAAAGATGCCAGTCAAGAGAAGTGTAGCTCCGATTAAACGACGCATTAGAACTATGCGTGGTATAGTCGCCTCAGTAATACCGATCCGATGCCCGATCCATACAACCAAGAGAATGCTCCAAAGTCCCCGCGATGAATAAAGGATATTCACCTCAGTGGGTACATTAAAGAAACCAATTGCAAAACTGATTATGATGGCTTGAATTGCCACAAGTGTGCTCCCAAGGGCCATCCATCGGTCTGGGGTGCCTCGCCATTCAAAAAGTCGCCCACGCACAAATGGGATGACTGTAATGGAAAGTATCCCGACTGTGAGGGTCATGACGAAGAGAAGATTTAGTGGATTTGCAGTTTGTGCGTAATGCGGAACAAGAGCATCAGTAAATCCGAAGGCTCCCGCTGTAAATGAGGCAAGTATAAGACTGGCTATGGAGGGTTTTATTCCCTTGGCTGGCCAACCCAGAAGTGCCACGGCTATGGCGGCAAGGCTTGCCGCGATCCAGATTTTAGCGGGAAGAGAATCACGAAAATCAAGAAGTACTAGTGAGAATGCCACGAAAAGGCTCTTTGACCCCATTATTGATGTTACGAGTGAGGCGTCCCCTCGTCTTAGTGCCATAAAGCTGGCGCTCTGGGCTAAGAAAAATATGCAACCGAGAAAGATGCCCGGTAGTAAAGCGGCGCGACTAATGTTTTCCCCTGCCAGTAACGGGAATGGGAAAAAGGCTAATGTTATGGCCCAGTTTGACCAAAAGAGGGAACGTAATGTGCCAGCACCTGTCTCCAGAGCCCGCTTGGAGAAGATGGCAGAGAGTGCGTAGAGTGCTCCTCCAATTAACGCAAGAATGAGGGGTGTTAAATTGTTCGGCAAATTAGGGTTGTCCTGGATTTTCTAGGTTCCTTACTCCTGGCGGAACCATTCAATAATATCAGCCAACTCTATGGGTTGAATACGTGCGTGTAGATATTCGGCAGGTTTAGGTTAATTCAATTATTGCGATTAATAATGTGTGGGATGATGAGTTTATACCAGCAGAGTTGCCCCGAAATTAAATTACGGGACTTCTTCATTGTTATTGGACAATGGCCTTTGATGGTAAAAAGAAAGCATCCCTAGGCAGTATGATTACGCAGTTTATGAGGGAGATTAACGCCTCCTTCTTTAATCGGTTTTTCTAATTAGACTCTATCACCTTTACCACATCGATCTGGATGAACTGACCGTGATAAGGTTTGGGTGCGGGGGCAATTTCGGGTACAACATGCTGGGCAAAATTAGAGATGAGTTTGCCGTTCTGCCCGTTGCCAGTCAGGGTGATAGAGGATTCGCCCTGGACCTCAATTGTCTTGGTGTAGTCGATGGTGAAGATGCGGTGTCCAACCTTGTCCTGACGATTAAGGAAATAGTGTGACTTTGGGGAGGCGATATCGATCTTATAGATGTTGTAGGTGCCGTTATTGGGTTCCCCACCGATATAAAAATAATCGCCGTCCATCTTTCCGTTCTTATACATCATGGGCTCCACGACACCTCGGAAGCGCAGTGTAACCTTGTAAGTCTTTCCGGCTTCACCACCGAAATTCACAACTTTCTTGAAGTTGTCGGTCTTGAATGGGTCACCCTTGACTAGAGCTGACTGGCACCCAGCTCCTTTTTTCGGGTTTTTAGGCATGGCGCCCTTGCAGGGAAACTCGAAACGGTAGCCATCCAAGGAGGTTCCTGGATCTTTGGTCTTGCCTGAAAGTAGTGATGTTACGGCGACAAAAACGCCAAGGGAAAAAGTCAGTTTTATAATTTTCATTTTTTGTGGGAGTTTGGTTGGATTAGAGATGCCTTTTACATCAAGATGTCTTTAACCACGTGGCCGTGGACATCTGTCAGTCGAAAGTCGCGCCCTTGGTAGCGGTAGGTAAGTTGCTTGTGGTCGATGCCTAGTTGGTGAAGGATAGTGGCATTAAGATCATGGATGTGCATGGTACCGGGCGTCCACTTGTCCTTGTCCGGTTGAGGTTTCAGCATGTTTCCGTCAACGTCTGCGATGTTGTAGCCGTAGTCGTCGGTTTGTCCGTAGGTAATGCCGGGTTTAACACCGCCGCCGGCCATCCAGATGGAAAAGCATCTGGGGTGGTGGTCACGTCCGTAGTTGTCCTTGCCCAGACGACCCTGACAATAAGGGGTTCGGCCAAACTCTCCACCCCAGACAACTAGCGTGTCTTCAAGCATTCCACGTTCCTTTAAGTCTTTTATTAGTGCTGCACTTCCTTGGTCGATGTCTTTACATTGATTACCATGCTCCCCGGCGAGATTACCATGGGCGTCCCATCCTCGATGAAAAATTTGAATATTACGAACACCTCTTTCAGCAAGGCGTCGAGCGTTGAGACAACAGGCGGCAAAGGTTCCAGGTGTTTTGGCATCATTTCCATAGAGTTCGAATGTGGATTCCGGTTCCTTGCCTAAATCCATCAGTTCGGGGACGGATGACTGCATTCTATATGCCATTTCATGTTGCTTGATCCTTGCCAGAACGGAAGGGTCGGCGAAACGTTTGTGTTGGGCCTTGTTCAAGGCGCTCAAGGCATCGATCTGTGCCCGGCGATCCTCACGGGTTACTCCTGCTGGATTATTTAAATATAAAACGGGGTCGCCTTGACTGCGCAGAAGTACACCCTGATGTTGGGATGGCATAAAGCCCGAACCCCATAGTCTACCAAACAGGCTTTGTTCGGCGTGTCGACTGCGTGCGTGCATGACGACATAACTGGGCAGGTTCTCGTTCATGCTTCCAAGCCCATAGCTCAACCAGGCACCCAGACTTGGCCTGCCAGGGATTTGGCTGCCAGACTGAATATAGGTGATGGCAGGATCGTGATTGATGGCTTCCGTGAAGGCGGTGTGTACCACGCATAGCTCCTTGGTCACGGTTGCAGTGTGTGGGAGAAGTTCACTAACCCAGACCCCATCTGCATTATTTTCCTGCCTGGTGAACTTATATTTGCTGGGGCAAACGGGAAGGGTTTTCTGTCTGGATGTCATGCCCGTGATGCGCTGGCCATCCCGGACCTCCTTTGGCAGATCCTTGCCGTACATCTGCTGCATCTTTGGCTTATAGTCCCACAGGTCGAGGTGTGATGGGCCTCCACTCATGAAGAGATAGATGACCCGCTTGGCCTTTGCCTTGTGGTGAATGCCTCCGTTGAGGTTTGCTCCCAAAACCTGATTTCCTCTGTTCATCAAGCCGGCCATGGCCGCGGTTCCCAGTCCGAGCGCAGTGCGACCGAACAACAGTCGACGGGTTAGCATCAATTCGTTATTTCGTATCAAATCATTCATTTTCTAGTTTTTTCTTAATATATTCAATATACCCACATGGCAATGTCACTTGCCAGAACGGTCAGTGCAACCTGTGACCAGGCAGCGAGACTCGCGGCATCCAGTTCTTTGTCTCGTGCAGATTCTCCGATAGAGAGGAAGGTTTCGGCATCATTCGGGTTTTTATCGTACCGTTTTTGTAATTGTTGAAATAGCTTTATGCAGGCCTCCTTTTCGGCCTCTTCCGGCGCGCGACTTGCCAGAAGAGTGAAGAGCTTGTTGATAATGTTCTCACTGTCTTTGCTTTCTTTTAGTAAACGTTGTCCTAGCATGCGGCCCATCTCGACCCGTTGTCGTTCGTTAAGTAGTGCCAGTGACTGGGTAGGGGTAGCTGTACGCGAGCGTCTCACGCAGCTGGTCTCCCTGCTCGGGGCATCGAAAAGGGTCATCATTGGATGGGGGCTGGTTCGCTTCCAGTAGACATAGAGGCTTCTGCGATACTGGCGCACCCCTTTATCTGGCACGTAGTTTTTTGTGTTGCTGCCTGGATGCATCAGGGCCTTCCATAGACCGGCTGGTTGATAGGGCTTCACTCCCTCTCCGCCCATGGTGGGGTCCAGTAATTGACTGGCCCAAAGCCCAATATCCCGTAGTACTTCGGCATCTAGTCGATAGCTTGGACCACGTGCCCAAAGTCGATTTTCCGGATCTACCTGTTTGGAATCCCGTGCAGAACTCTGCTGAAAGGTGCGACTGGTCACCATTAGTCGCATCATTTTCTTAAGGTTCCATTTGTTATCCTGAAGTTCCACCGCAAGCCAGTCCAGAAGTTCGGGGTGGGTGGGTTGCTCACCTTGCAGTCCAAAATCAGCAGGTGTGCGGACGAGACCCTCACCAAAGGTTCTTTGCCAGATGCGATTGGTGAGTACTCTGGCAACCAGCGGGTGCTCTCTGGCTGTAAGCCAATGGGCAAGTCCAAGTCGATTACGCGGGGCATCCTTTGGGAAGGACCCCATGGCTTTTGGAGTGTCTGGTAGTAGCGGTTCGCCAACCGGTAGATTGTATTCGCCTCTATTAAGCAGGCGGGTCTCACGAGGCTTGGACAGTTCTTTTGCCACAAGAGTTGTCGTAAAACGTTTTTCCGATTCAGCAATTGATTTTGCCACAATGGCTGCGCGCTTTTGTAATTCAACGACCTTTTGATCCGGATTGGTTAGTAACTTAAATCGTTCCTCTTCGCTGGCCTTTTGCCATCGGTTAAATGCATCTGTCTGAATTTTAACTGCATCCTTTAGGACGCCTTTACGTATTTCCTTGATCGCATTCCATTCATTCCATGATGCCTGGTCAGCAGGTGCTTTTATGTTTGGGCTGTACTCATATTTATTTCCATCCATTGAAGATTCAGATGTATTATTAAAAAAGGCCATAAGCTGATAATACTCTGTCTGGAGGATTGGGTCATATTTGTGTGTGTGGCATCGAGCGCAAATTAATGACATGCCTAGCAATGCTGTGCCCAGAGTTTCTACACGGTCAAAATTGTTCTTGGCCTGGAATTCAGCAGGAATTGCTCCTCCTTCAGCAGTGGACGGATTCATTCGGATAAAGCCCGTCGCTATCTTTTGGGCAAGAGTGGGGTCTGGTAGTAAATCCCCACCCAATTGCCACGTGATGAATTGATCCAACGGCAAATTTTCATTGATGGAGCGGACGACCCAGTCGCGGAAGGGGTAAATACCCCGGCGGTTATCAAGATGCAGTCCATGGGTGTCTCCGTAGCGGATTGCGTCCAACCAATACCGGGCCTGATGTTCACCGAAACTTGGACTGTCTAGCAATTGATCGACCAGACGTTCATATGCATCGGGTCGCTTGTCCTCAATATAGGTTTTGAGTTGTTTCGGGTCGGGCGGAAATCCGGTTAGTGTGAGGGCTGCCCTCCGAGCCAGAATTCGTCGGTCAGCCTTGGGATTCATATCAATACCCTTTGCCTTTATTTTCTTAGCTATGAAGAAATCAATCGGGTTTCCTGTGCTGTTCGTCTTTTTTTTGACGGGTGGTACGAAAGCCCAGTGTGTGGCATATGTCCCACCTTGCTTTATCCATCGGGTTAGAATATCACGCTCGCTTGCAGTCAGCTTTTTCTCAGCTTTGTGCGGTGGCATCGGATCTTCTTTATCATTAATGCGAACAAGAATTTCACTTTCCTCTAATTTGTTCGGGTCAATAGCCTTATAGCCGTCAAGGTCTCGAGTCGCACCTAAAAATGAATCAAGTCGGACCAAGTCTTTCTTCTTGGTGTCAGGTCCGTGGCAAACAAAGCATTTGTTTGATAGAACCGGAAGCACTTCACGGGAGAAATCGACTTTTTCTTCTGCTAACAAATTTCCCGTGAGCCATGTGAAGAAAATTATTGTAATGAATTTTTTTTTCATAATGAAAGGTTAAGCCAACTCTGGTTAATTAATTTAGTCCACCAGCTTCTTTGTTCTCTCATTCGGATCAAGCCTGTATATTGGTTCATGCAAAGATGTCGCTTGCGATTTTTCCATGTACATCAGTTAGCCGAAAATCACGACCTGCGTGGCGAAAAGTCAGTTGTTCATGGTCAATTCCTAGTAGTGCGAGAAGTGTGGCGTGGAAATCATGAATGTGCAACGGTTTCTCCTGTGCATAGTAGCCGTATTCATCAGTGGATCCATGTCGATATCCTCCTTTCACACCTCCACCTGCCATCCATATCGTGAATCCGTGGGGATTGTGATCCCTGCCGTCCATCTTGGGACCTTGAACAGTTGGCGTACGTCCAAATTCACCCCCCCAAATGACTAGGGTATCCTCGAGGAGGCCACGGGTTTTGAGGTCAGTGAGGAGCCCGGCGATCGGCCAATCGACTTGGGCGGCTTTCTTGGCGTGACCTTTGCGAAGGTTGCCATGCTGGTCCCATTGTACATCCTGATCACTGTGAGTGACCTGTATGAAGCGCACTCCTCGTTCCGCAAATCTTCGAGCCATTAGGCATTGGTGTCCGAAATCTTCAGTGACAGAATTTTCGAGACCGTAGAGTTTGCGCGTGGCCTTGGATTCCCCCGAGATATCCTGAGCTTCGGGCATGGTGGTCTGCATACGAAAAGCCAGCTCAAAGGAGCGTATACGATCCTCCAATTCAGGGTTGTGCTCATTGAGGTCTTGTCGATGTTCTTGATTGAGTTTGTGGATTAGATTGAGCTGCTTAATTTGTTGTCCAGAGGTCCATCGATTATTTTGGATATGGCGGACACGGGCCTTGCTCGCGGTGATGCTCGCATTGCCGATCGGGCTACCCTGGTGATGGGCTGGGAGAAAGCCGGCACTCCAATTCTGTACGCCGCCATGAGCCAGTGTGGGACAGATCGTGATGAACGAGGGCAGGTTCTCATTCTCAGTCCCAAGCCCGTAGGAAATCCATGAACCCATGCTGGGCCTCACGAAGTTGTCGCTGCCTGTGTGTAGTTTCAAAAGAGCTCCACCATGTGCGGAGTTGGTGCCATGCACCGAGTGAAGAAAACAAAGGTCGTCTACATGGCGTCCCACGTTTGGGAAGAGTTCGCTGACCAAGTGTCCGCATTGCCCATAGGGCTTGAATTCCCAAGGGGATGCCAGAAGGTTTCCGGTCTTGGCAAAAGTGACTTTTGGTTTGTCGAAAGGGAGTGGTTTTCCGTGGTCGCGCTGTAGGATAGGTTTGTAATCAAAGGTATCCATGTGGGATGGACCTCCCTTCATGAATAGAAAAATGACTCGTTTGGCCCTTTGGTGCAATGGCGGAGATTGAGCTTTTAGGGGGCTTCTTGCACGACTGTTCTTATGCAGGATGGACGAAAGTGCAAGGCCTCCGAAACCGAGTGGGGCAGATTGAAGCACCTGCCGGCGAGTAAGGCTTTGACTATTTTCGGGGTTCATTTCAGGAAAATGAATTCATTTGAACAGATGAGGCATTGTGCCAGAGCCTGAAAACGTTCCTGTGGACTGGCATTCACGGTGAAGGCTTCCATGAAACTGCGGCCCACTTCCATTTCCTTTTCTTTAGCTGATCGCTGGAAGATTTGATTGTACAGACGATCAATTCCTTTGGTGGAAACATTTCCTGCATTATCAACTGCTAGTTTTCTTGCAGTCTCGATTACCAGTGAGCTATTCATTAAGTACAAGGCCTGTTGTGAAGTAGTTGTTCGACTTCGGTTCCCTTTCATTATGTTCGGGTCGGGAAAGTCAAAGAGCTGGAACAGGTCATAAACATGGTTTCGGATGACTGGTAGGTAGAGTGATCGCCGGTTTATATTATAACTGGTGCTATCCTTGGACGTGTGATTAAAGACTAGCTTACGATTCTCAAAATCCCAAGTGCTGCCGCCCAGCGAGGTGTCGATTCGACCACTGATTAGCAGCAGCGTATCCCTTATGGCCTCGGCCTCGATTCTTCGGATTGGGGCCCGTGAATAGAATTTATTGTGTGGATCTCTTTTTACCGTCTCGGATTGGGCGCTTGAAGACATTTGCCACGTGGCTGAATCGAGGATCAATCGATGTAGTTTCTTGATGGACCAGCCACCTTCAATAAATTTTGCTGCCAACCAGTCCAACAGTTCCGGGTGTGAGGGACTATCTCCAAGAAGACCAAAATTATCCGGAGTTGGGACGAGCCCTTTTCCAAAATGCCAATGCCAGACGCGGTTGACAATAACTCTGGCGGTCAAGGGATTCTTTGGGGATGCCATCCAGTTGGCGAGCTCAAGTCTGCCACTTGAATTTTCGTCGGGCACTTTTGCGTTAGGGATGTTCAAGACAGAAAGAAAGCCCCGGGCTTGAACATTGCCGGCTAGATCAGGTTCACCACGGTGGAGGACCGGGAGATTTGTAACCTTTCCATCCGAGACCCCCATTGCTGAATCGAGTTTTGGCTTGGATTCCTCAAGTGTCTTGAGGTCCACTAGTAGTTTTTCCAGTTTCTTCCTTATCGTTTCAGGATAATGTAAATTGGGTTTTTTTGGCAGTTTCTTGAATTTACCGGAATTGAGGAGAACCTGATTCTCCTTATCACGAAAAGCAGTAATCAGATTATTTTGAGCCTCAACCAGTGTATTGTGTTTTTCGGCAAGCTTTGTCTCCCCAGGACTTGCTATACTATTCTCTTTCCACCGTGTTGGTCGTTTAAGTGATTCCATGGTTGTCGTGCTCTTGAAGATGCCTGCCAGCGCATAGTAATCCTCCAGTGTCACAGGATCAAATTTATGTTCGTGGCAGCGGGCGCAACCCAATGTGAGTCCCAGGAATGCCTGTCCAAGAGTATCTATCTGTTCGTCAATAATATCCATCTCCAGTTTCACCATGTCCGGTTCAGCAAGTACCTTTGGCCCCATGGAAAGGAAACCGGTGGCAATCAGGTTCTTGTTTCTGAGATCAAGATTCCCATTGTCTGGCAGTAGGTCTCCTGCTATCTGTTCTGTCAGGAACTGGTTGAAAGGTTTATCCTCATTGAAGGATTGGACAACGTAGTCACGATATCTCCATGCGTTGGCATGGGCCGCATTCTCATCAAGACCATTTGAGTCGGCATAGCGTGCTACATCCAACCAGTGACGACCCCAGCGTTCCCCATAATGTGGCGATGCCAATAACACTTCTACTTGTTGCAGTAGTGAGGTTTCCTTTGTAGCTCCTCGAGGCGGAAGGCCTGTTAGGTCAAAGGAAAGTCTGCGTTGAAGAACTGATTCTTCTGCAGGTTTCGGCGCAGGGATTCCTCTTTTTTCTAGTTTGGCCAAAATGAAATGATCAATTCCATTCATAGGCCAATCTTTATTCCTGACCAAGGGGAGTGTCGGTTTGGTTATCGGTTGGAATGCCCAGTGGTCACTACCATAAAGGTTGATCCAAGAGAGGGTCAGCAGGATTCGTATAGGGATATTCCTCATGAATGTTAACCAATGAGGGAAAGTAACTAAGCAATTTAAATGATTAAATTGATCACAGAGGATTCATTGCAGTTATCGCATTTCAATTCAATTGATACATAAGAATGATTTTGCATCGACTTATTCGGTAGTCGTACAGCTTAACATCGGACAAAGAGATTTGGCCTGGTTTCAACCTGTAATTTAATTTTATAAGATAACTTATGCCTATTTCTTATTGGCTTTTTTTAATTTCTTCTCTTGACGTTTTTCTTTCAACGTTTTCTCCGATTTTTTTTTAACTGCTTTTTTAGCGTTCTGTCCTTTGGCCATATTTCTCTTCTTTATTTTTGATAATTAAATATAAGACGTATTTTGCGCATATACGTTTTCATACCAAGTATGAGTTCACTAAGTCGGTATCACTTTCAATATAAGGTTGAATCCTAATTCCTTCATAAACTTCCCACAATCAAAAAAACGCCTTGTCACTCTCTTCCCTTGGCCGTTGCCACCATGGTATACTTTATCCGTGAAATAGGAGGAGTACCCGCCATGCTTTTTCAGAGATTGCGGTAGCATTACAACATCCTTGAAATCCGGTACTGAGCGAATCCATTGAGCGAGGGCGTAAATGCCGGTACTTGAAGGACGCAATCCGGTCATGAGGTTTGTGCGCGATGATATAGGATATGAGCTCCCGGGATGCATTTAAGTCAAGTGATCAAAGCAAAAGAATGAGAGTGAATGTGAGAGATCTCATATGTTTTTTGTTTTGAAGATATCATCATTTTTTTACTTCAATTTAAATTGATTGTCATTGTCTGCTAGGAACTTGGAAATAGCCTTTGCTGCATGTTTGTGTCCCTCGGATGTCCAGTGCATGTCCTTTAAATAATAAAAGGACTTTACTCTCCTGTGTTCCATCTGATCGTAAAGTTCAAGGAAGTCCAGACAGGGGACACCTCTTTTTGCGAAGAATTCACGCAGAATACGATTGGGTTTTTTGTAGTCGTATTTTCTGGAATCCAATAGTTTGGCCTTTAGGCATTGGACCTTGAAAGGTACTATAAAAACATAAAAATCGACGTCCTTGGCCTTTGCTGCATCATGCATGTGAGTCAGGATTTCCAACTCACGCTCAACTAGGCTTTGTTCAAGTTTCGGGTATTCCTTGAGAAGAATCGGGCGTCCGCCGTAGCGCAGGTCCTTCTTGAAAAGTAAATTATCAAAAGCCTCTATTTTTATAAGGTTGCGCCAGAGAATCTGGAGGGTGTAAATCTTGCGTTGTCGGATCCTTGCTCGCTTTTCGGCCTTTGAATTGCTCGCTACCGGTTGTGCATGACCCGTTGGGGTTTTCGCTATGGGAGATAACGGGTCTGCGAGGATGGGGGGGGATTTGGAATTTTCAAACGTACGGTCGGTTTCTGTTTGTAGATCATAAAAGTCGTTGCCAATGAAGATTTGAACGACCATCGCATCGCCTTTCATTTCATTGATGGCTTTGGTCGTTTCCCAGAATACATCTCGCTTTCCACCAAGGTTGATGGCATTTACCGGCTTTTCATTTCTTAGCAGAGTTTCTTCAATTTGTGTGTGAAAGATTTCATCGAATTCAACCCCAACGCCAAAGGTAAAGGAGTCACCGGCGAATAAAATGCGGTATTCACCGGGTTGTTTTTCTTTAATTTCATGATCACGAATATTCAGAGAGTTGGTCCGAACAGTGTGTACAAATTCCTCATTGATAATTTCATAAGTTTTTCCGCCACCGGGAGAGACCGTATAGGCAGGCTTTCTGTTGCCGTATATTAATTGAAGGAAAATCTCAACAATGATTAAGCATATCAGGGTTGCAAAAACTGCCAATGCAATTTTTGGCAGTAGTTTGTTCTTTTTGTGCTTCACGGCTTTTGGGGAAATTCAAAGAGTGTAGTATTTTTGCAGGCAACCATGGTCAGAAGTCGAGTTTCAAATCTATTATTGGTACTTCATCTGGTTTAATACTTGTATCGAATTATATATTTTCAATTCTAGGTATTCATGAAAGTGTTTCTAGCCGGCTTCCTGATGGTGTTTTATACCTGTTTATTTCTGCAGGCCCAGAACCCCCTGTCTGTTTCCAAACCCGAAGCTGATAATTCGGTGACTGCCCAACTGGCGTCCTTTCAGGTAGCCGAGGGCTACGAGGTCAACCTGTTTGCGGACGAGTCCATGGGGATCGCCAACCCGGTCTGTTTCAGATGGGACGCCATAGGCAGGCTATGGGTCCTTTGTACTTGGGCTTATCCTCAACCCAAACCCGGGGAGAAGGCGGACGACAAGTTATTCATCCTCGAGGACAAGGATCAAGACGGCAAGGCCGACAAGATCTCAACTTTTGCCGAAGGACTGAACATGCCGACCGGATTTGCCCTTGGGCATGGTGGCGTCTACTTGGCGGAAGGTCCCGACCTCCTGCATTTGCGAGATACTGATGGCGACGGCAAGGCGGATCAGCGCGAAGTATTGTTTACCGGGTTCGGCACAGGAGATACCCACCAAAACATCAACTCCCTGACCTGGAGTCCGGGTGGCGAGCTGTTCTTCTGCCAAGGACTCCATTGCTTTTCCCGCGTGCAGACGCCATGGGGCATCGTCCGCCTCGACGAACACGGCTCCTGGCGTCTTCGTCCGTTGCGTCGCCAGTTGCACACCTACCGACGCACTTCTGGTGGCGGCAATCCTTGGGGATACGCCTTTGGCGACTGGGGCGAATCATTCATCAAGAGCAATGGCACCGGTGTCAGTGAGCTCTTGCCCAGTTTGGTGCACACCGACCACATTGGTGGAGGGTACTGGGGGGGCGCCATGAGCATAGGGAAGACCAAGATCAAGTCTATGTGTATCGAGATCGTTGACTCGCCTCATCTTCCCGACGACCTGCAGGGTGACTTCCTTATCGCCGGTTACTATGCCCGCAATGTCGCCCGTTTGCGCCCAGGCATCGATGGCGCCGGACACAGGTTGCAGACCTTGGCTCCACTCCTCACTTCCTCCCACAACGCCTTTCGTCCCGTCGACTTGAACGTGGGGCCAGACGGATCCATCTACCTCGCCGACTGGTTCAACCCCATCATCGGACATTACCAGGCATCGCTCCGTCATCCCGATCGCGACAAGACGCATGGACGCATCTGGCGCATCACCGCCAATGGGCGACCGCTCCATAAACAGCCTGCCCTCGCCGAGATGAACGCCGATCAATTGTGCGGGCAACTGGCCGATCCCGTTCGACGTACTCGCCAACTAGCCAAGCTGCGCCTGATGGATTTGCCCAAAGCCGAGGCCATTGGCGCCACTCAAAAATGGATCGATGCTCTGAAGCCCGATGACTCGAAGCTCGAACACAAGCTTTTCGAGGCCATCGGTGTGTTCGAGTCACATGAGGTGGTGAACCGTCCCTTGCTCGATCGGCTTCTCAAGGCAAAGAACTATCAGGCCCGGGCCTATGCCACACGGGTGGCCGGTCGCTGGCATGACCGCTTGGATGACCCCTTGGCTCTTTTGAAGCAAAGCGCTGCGGACGAGCATCCCCGCGTGCGCCTGGAGGCACTCGTGGCGGTCAGCGACGTTCGCCAAGCGGAGGCCATGGCGGTTGCCGCTCAAGCCGCCGATGGTCCGACTGACCGCTTCATCAACTTTGCCTTCACCCAAACCGTTCATGCCTTGGCCTCCCACTGGAAGCCCGCCTTGGTCGACGGAAGCTTGGACTTCGCCAAGCCGTCCCATCTGGTCAAGGTAGTCAGTGTGGGCGGTGGAGCCGACGTTGCCGGGGTGATTCGTCAACAGTTGGACGACAAGGGGCTACCGGCCGAGCGACGAACCAGTTTGATCGCCCTCCTCGCTGGCATAGGTAGTCATGCCGATTCGGGATTGGCCCTGCAGTTGGGGGCCGACCAACCGGAGGTTTTGCGTGCCCTTGCCACTTCCGCTCGCGAGCGCAATCTGGCCGTACCCACCAATGCCCAACAGTTGATCGGCCCTTCATTGACCCATAAAGACAACGCGGTACGAGCCGAGGCTATCGAGCTTTGTGGTTTGTGGAAACTGCAGGCCCATGGAGAAACTATTCGTGGCTTGGTCATCGACCGCAAGCAACCGGAACCCGTTCGTTTGGCCGCCGCCACGATCCTCCATTCGTTCGAGGGAGAATCCATGGTCGAAACGCTGACCGCCTTGTCCACCTTGAAGGAAACCTCCGCCATCCGGGCTGCTGCTCTTAGTGGCTTGGCCCAACGCGAACTACCGCGGGCCGCCCAATTGACCGCCTCCCTCTTGGCTCAAGTGAAGGCGCGGGACATGGATGCCTTGCTCACCGCTCTGTTGCAGCGCAGCGAAGGAGCCAATGCCCTAGCCGATGCCTTGGGTAAGAAGAAGCTGCCGGTTGACATGGCCAAACTGGTTCGGCGTTGGTTGAACGAAGCCGGTCGGAATGAGCCGAACTTGGTCAAGGCCCTCAATGCCGTCATCGGTGTGCAAGGAGCTACCCCCGCCTATAATTCGGGCTATGTCGCGGCCCTTGCCAAGGAATCCCTCGCCAAGGGTGATGCCGCCAAGGGAAAGAAGATCTTTCAACTGCCCGCCTTGAGTTGCGTGGCCTGCCATGAGGTGGACGGCGTGGTAAGCGCCCCCGGTCCCATCAAGGGACCCAACCTCTCTGCCCTGGCCGCCGGTTTGCCGACCGACCTGATCGTCGAGTCCGTGCTCTGGCCAGCACGCCAAATCAAGGAGGGCTACGAGACAGTTACCATAACCACCAAGGACGGACGCATCCACAGTGGCTTCCTGCAAGCAGCCGAAAGGAAGGCGATCCGTGTACGCGACCTCGCCAGCGGGAACGTCGTGGTCGTGCCCTCAACCAACCTAGCCAGCCGTTCCAAAGCTCAGACCGTAATGCCCCCGAGCCTGACCGACTCCCTCACCCGGGCTGAGCTCCGCAATTTGATCAAGTACCTCTCCACCTTGAAAAACGCGGGTTCCAAGGCGATACCTCCGAAGTGAAGGTTTCCCCGCCAAGAGTAGTCCTCAGGTAAAAAGGTAAACCCACTATGGAAATTCCATTCCCCTTTTTCTTCGGCCTGTTTGGGGCTGGATAAATCGATTTCATTTGGCGTCAATTACAAGAAAGCTCATTTAAAATGATCGCCACTCGAGTAGAAGAATTTAGCTTGAAGTATTGATGAATCGATCATTTTCCATCCTCGTCTGCTGCCTCATGGCAAGCGCAGCCTACGCAGGTCAGAAGTTCGACTTCGAAAAGTTCCGCGACCGCTTGCCCTGGATTTGGCAATCACCCCGGCAGATTGAGCCGCCCAAGGTAAAGGACTCGACCTGGCCGACGGATGCCATTGATCGCTTTGTACTCCGGAAGCTGGAAGCGAAGAAACTGCGACCGGCTGGGCCAGCCGATGACCGGGTGTGGATACGGCGCGTATACTTCGCCATCACCGGTTTGCCACCGAAGCCGGAGGATATCCAAGCCTTTCTCAACGACTCGTCCAAAAATCGCAAACGTACCCTTGTACGCGCCCTGCTGGATTCTCCCCACTACGGGGAGCGTTGGGCGCGTCATTGGATGGACCTCGTGCGCTACGCGGAATCACGCGGCCATGAAGGCGATTCCATTGTGCCCAATGCCTACCGGTATCGCGACTACCTGATACGTGCGTTCAATGCGGATCTCTC
>JABJCN010000114.1 GCA_018668635.1 Opitutia bacterium | reverse complement strand
GGGAAGCTCTTTCGGCAGAAGCTGACGACGATGGTGGCATCACGATTCCCCAACAAAGCTGTTCTGACTACGGCGTGGTCATCAAGATGGTCTCTGCCTTTGTCGTATCGGTTTTATTAAACTTCGTCCGAAAATTCACGGGCGTTTGGAGCCCTGCCTCTAAATTACCTTAAAAAGCCAAGGAGTGCAATAGCTTGTTCAAGCCTTTATTCATCGTCGGAACGGGTCGTTCCGGAACAACTCTCTTGAGAGCGCTTCTTAATGCCCATCCAAATCTCCATCTGTCAAAGGAGTCTAGCTTCATGGTGGTTGCCAAGTATAAAAAATACACAAAATCACCCAAGGCGGAACTGGAACGTTATTTTCAAAGTATCCCGTTTGGATGGCTTCAATTAGATAAGAATGACGTCATTTCCCGAATTCCGAAGAATGCCTCCTATTTAGATAGTTTTCGGGCGGTGCTGGAGACCGATGCCACACGGCACGGAAAAACGGCTTGGGGGGACAAAACCCCTGCCCACTGGATAGCCGTCAAGAACATCCGAAAACATTTCCCGGATGCGGTCATTATAAACCTTGTACGTGATCCGAGAGACGTTGTTGCATCGCTCTTGAGGGTTCCGTGGGGGTCTCCTTCTTTTGTAATGAATTCAATCTACACGGAATGGACACTTCGACATTTGCGCAAACAGGTCGATGTCCATCATCTTCGACTGGAGGATTTGCTGGGAAACCCGGAAAAGGTTTTACGTTTTATTTTGAAACAGATCGACCTCCCCTGGGACGATCGCCTTCTTCAACATGATAGATATTCTGTCAACGACGTCGGCGGTATCCCGTGGTTAGCCCAAGCTTACAAGCCTTTAAAACCCTACGCCCCCAAAAGAAGCCTGCCTCCACACCAGGAAGCGTGGGTTGAATGGCTTTGTCGTTCGGCGTTCGTACATTTTGGCTATAAGAAATACGCTACACAGTTGTCATTCAAGGCTTTGGTCTTTGACCTCCCCTTGTTTTTCAAGTCCCTCATCCACATGATGAAGATTTTTTTCTTTCCAGATCCTGTCCGTGAAAAAGAATTGAAACGATGGCTTTCGCACAACCCCAAAGCATTTAATCATTACCCCGAATGCGATAGCGAAAAAGCCACTAAAGCGAGCTTCGAATAACAGCGGTATCACCATTGTGGTTCTGCACAGGGTAGAAGCCATCGCTTATTTTAATGCCGGATGCGCCATACTTTGAAGAATGCCGAACACATTTCCCATAAATCAATGTGTGTTTTCATCTCCAGCCTGATCTTTAGAAGCTTTTCCGATGAAATGGAACACAGGTAATACTCGCTGCCCTGTCTCCCATGAACCCATGTGGGCGTGGATTCATCGCTACACTATTCACACGTTTTGGAGAATCTACATAAAAGTTCACAGCGACAGAATCTAACCCTTCGGGGCCTATTGTAGGAGGTCATTGTTTCTGTTGCCAATATACCTATTAAACAATCCCCTCCTTGGATTGGATCATATTTTTCTTGAATACTTTAACTTTTTTACATGGGTTTTCCGTAACCATGAAAAGACGTAACTTCCTCAAAACCTCCGCGGCCGCCACGCTTGCCGCTCCAGCAATTATTCCTTCCTCCGTTCTCGGGGCTGACGCTCCAAGCAAACAAATCACCCTTGGTCTCATCGGGTGTGGTGGCCAAGGTACAGGAGTCCTTCGAGGTCTAATGAATCAGCAGGGAACACGCGCCCTGGCTGTTTGTGACCCGGACAAGAACAACATGAACCGGGCCAAGACCCATGTTGAAAGGCAATACGCCAAGGACAAGGAAAGTGGAAAATACAAGGGCTGTGATACTTTTTCAGACTTTCGCGAACTTTGTGCCCGCAAAGATATAGATGCCGTCATTGTTGGCACCCCTGACCACTGGCATGCCCTTGCCACCCTTGAAGCGTTGCGTAACGGTAAGGACGTATACTGCGAAAAGCCGATTACCCACCTCTTTGCCGAGGGACAGGCAGTCTACAAGGAGGCCGCCAAGCAGAAAGCCATCTTTCAGGTCGGTTCACAACAACGTTCCAGCACCCGTATGCGAATTGCTGCGGAAGTTGTGATGAACGGACTGTTGGGGAAAATTAAAGAGGTCAATGTGGGCCTTCCCACCGGACGTTCCAGCAATGAGGACGGCAAGGTTGCGAAGCCGATCCCCTCCCATCTTGACTATGACCTTTGGTGTGGCCCCAGTCGCGTTTTACCTTTTCATCCAGGACGTTTGCACTTCAACTGGCGCTGGTGTCTGGACTATGGTGGAGGCCAACTGATGGACTGGATCGGTCATCATAATGATATTGCTCATTGGGGACTCGAGATGGACAAGAGCGGACCAATCAAGGTTGAAGCCAAGGGATTCCGATATCCTGAGAAGGGCTTGTATGACAATCCAGTTGATTACTCTGTGGTTTCCGAGTATGCAGGTGGTTATACCGTGACTATTTCCAACCGGCATAAGATGGGACCCGATAAACGTAACATGGGCACCGAGTGGATCGGTGAAAATGGTTGGGTCTACGTCGACCGTGGCCGTATCGCTGCCTCCAACCGCGAGTGGATCGTTGAGAAGACCGATCGTGGACCAAAGAAGGCCTATAAATCAAACAGCCATCATCGTAATTTTATTGAGGGTGTGCGTTCCCGGGAGGAATGTATTTGTCCTGCAGAGACCGGGCATCGTTCCGCAACCCCGGGGCACATTGCCTATGTTTCCGACAAGCTTGGCCGTGCAATCCAGTGGGACCCGGAAAGAGAGGAGTGCATTGGTGACAAGGAAGCCGAAAAACTCTTGAAAACGCTCAATTACCGGGGCGACTGGAAGATCAGTTGATTCCCTTTAGGGGATAAGCCTCGAAAGCTATCCATATCCAAGCATCTCATCAGTTGGATGTTTGTCGGTTGATTTGTGCTTACTTCAATTCAAGAGTTTTCAAATCTTTATATTTTCCAGCGGTGAAAAATTTATATCTTCCATACTATCTTCTGGTTCTCTCCAAAATTTTTAATCCTGGAGTTTTGGATGGGGCTCATGAGTTGCATCGGAGGGTGGCTTGGCGCGATGATTTACAGTCCACTCAATACCTATCCCTTGGCGCCAATGATGGTTCTTACAGCGTATCGGATGGGTACCCTGATTTTGCCCCGGTAGGCGCCCTTTATGATGCCAGTGGAACTCTGGGGACTGGAACCCTTGTTGCCTCGCAATGGGTAATCACGGCCGCTCACGTATTGAAGGATAATAAGACCGCCCCGGAGCCCGTTCCTGCCAACTGGTCCTTCATTCTCGGTGTGGATTATGATTCCACATCCGCAACCACTTATGAAGTTGAGGCCATATATATTCATCCTGCATGGGAGGCGAATCTCCCGTCATCCCCACCTTCTGATGAATTCTACGAGGGGGATGAATTGGGTGTAGATATTGCGTTGGTAAAGCTTAAGACGCCGGTTACGGGTGTCAGTCCTGCACCTTTAAATCGCAGTCATTCGGAGACGGTGGGAGAACTCGTTTATTTTGCAGGGTTTGGCAATTCCGGTAATGGAGCCACCGGTGCAACAAATACAGAGAGCACCCTGCGATACGCTGGTGTCAATACATTGGACCGAGTGGTTGCCAATGTCGCTCTTACAAATCAGCCGGCAGTTTATCCCAACCTCCTTGGCGGACTCCTTGGTATCGACTTTGATTCACCACTGAATAGTTCAAATGCCCTTGGGGCAACGGAGGAAGAGGTGGGCCTGCTTGGACCTGGTACCAGTTCACCTGAACCCCTTGATATGGAAGGTACAACCGCAAGTGGAGATAGTGGATGTGCCGCATTTCTAAAGATTGACGGGGTATGGACAGTCATCGGTGTGAATTCCTACGGGATCACGAATTCCACTTATGGCGATGTGGCGGTATTTACCCGTACAGCCAATTTCAAGGATTGGCTGGATACCCTTGTCCCCATCTCGACTCAATTCCCGGTTCCATTTTCTGGCGCCACCGAGATTGGATCGAATTGGTATTCACTTGGTTGGTTGGGATATTTTTACAAAACAAATAGCAGCTGGGTTTACCACTACGAGCTTGGGTGGGTTTATGTCACGGGTACCGATGCATCATCCATTTGGCTCTATAATGAATCCCTTGGTTGGCTTTGGACCAGCTCCACTCTTTACCCTTATCTTTACCGGAGTACTGGATCGTCATGGTTGTGGTATTCCAAAGGAAATTCGCCTACTGCTTTATATGATTATTCCCAAGGTGGGTGGTTCATATTTTCTGGCTGAGCCCTCTCTGGCTTCAGGTCGCTTTAAAGTCACTGGCCTTCTTACAGGTGCATGCTTTTATAGATGTCGGCAATTTTCTGGATGGCCAATCCAAATGCAGCGGTACGCAGATCCTTGATCTTGTCATTGGAAAGAAGTAGTTCGCGGATTTCTCTATAGGCTTCGCGCATGGTGTCATCCAGACCGGATCGAACCAGAGTCAGTTCACTGGGGCCTACCATCAAGCTGTCCCGGGCAGGACCCGAAACCGGTTTGCCCAAAGCTTCCTCCAGTACATCTAGGATTGCCTTCCCTTGGGCTTCCTCATAGCGGCGGTCGAGGCGCCCGAACCGGACGTGGGAAAGGTTCTTGAGCCACTCAAAATATGAAACAGTTACGCCACCTGCATTGAGATATGCGTCCGGTATGATGGCAACTCCCCGCTCACGGAGTATGTTGTCTGCCTCAAAGGTAACCGGCCCATTGGCCGCTTCAGCAATAATTCTGGTGCGGATTCTCTCTGCATTATCCTGATGGATCACGCCTTCCATCGCAGCCGGGATCAGGATATCGCATTCCTTTTCCAGGAGGGTTGCCCCATCCTCAAAATATTCCGCGCCTGGAAAATCCTTCACTCCACCGGTCTCCAATAAATGGGCGGCAACTGTCTCCACATCCAGACCGTTGTCGTTTACAATGGCCCCGTCACGTTCCAGGATCGCAGTGATCTTTGCCCCGTCCTCCTCTTGAAGGAATTTAGCCGCATGATAACCGACGTTGCCAAGGCCCTGCATGACGATACTTTTGCCCTCAAGACTTCCCTCGAGGCCGGCTTTCCGAACATCCTCAGGATGACGGAAAAATTCCTGCAGGCCAAACTGTACACCCCGGCCGGTGGCTTCCGTCCTTCCCTGGATTCCTCCGAAATTGACAGGCTTTCCCGTGACACACCCGCGGGCGTTGATGTCATTTGGGTGAAGCTTTTGGTATTCGTCGGCGATCCATGACATCATTTGCTGACCCGTTCCCATGTCGGGGGCGGGTACGTTCAGACCCGGGCCGATAAAGCCACGTTTGTCAAGTTCCTGGGTGAAACGTCGCGTGATGCGTTCCAGTTCCTCTTCGTTGTATTTCCTTGGATCAATTTTGAGGGCGCCTTTGGAACCGCCATAGGGAACATTCACGATTGCACACTTGTAGGTCATGAGGGCCGCAAGAGCCTCCACTTCCTGCTGGTCGGCGAAGGTGGCGTAGCGAATGCCTCCTTTCACGGGGAGGACATGTTCGCTGTGGGTGGCTCGCCATCCGGTGAAAACCTCATATCGACCACGAAGCTTGACCCCGAACTTCACCTCACAAATGGCGTTGCAAGTGCGGATTTGCTGGCACAGGCCATCTGGCAGATCCAAGGCTTTAGCGGCCCGGTCAAAGGATAGGTTTACATTCTCGAGGAAGGAGGTTTTAGAGGATGTGCTCATGGAGGATCTGCTTGTTTATGGAGATGTAGATTATTTGATTTTGTTGGTTAGAGTACGGTGCCGTCTACTGCCGTCCATGAAAAACTCTTACGTTCTTTTGATGAGATTACTGGGTGGAAGCAATTATGTGGGTTCCGGCTTCTGTCTCTTTATATTCATTAACTACAGGCATACCTCATAGCCTCTAGTTTTAACATCGGCTTGCATATTTCTACATATTAACAATGGTTTTGATTTTCAGGAAATCAGGAGGGCACCCATGCAAAATTTTAATTTCATCCTAATAATCATTTGTCTGGTCAGCGTCTCTTGCCAAATGGGAAACAGGCGCGGTTTTGTTTCCATGCGCTGGGTTGAAAAACCTGTGTATTCGGAACAAATGCAGGACGTTCCTGAGGAGAAACGTCTGCATTTTACCAAGGTTGGCGCTTTTACGGTGGGGCAGGAGGGTTTTTCCAAGGTGATGCAGGGGTTGCGTGAAGGCGATGTTATCGCATACCACATGACTGCCAAGGATGTCAGGCGTGATGTGTCAAAAGGTCGTTTGAATGTTATCAGTTACAGTGTGTTGGATTATGGGCATCTGGCCATATTAACCCATGTTGAGGGAAATGACACCTTAAGGTTATTGTCCAGTGAGGCATTCAAGGGGCCCAATACAGGAGAGGATATCCACAGCCTGAAAGAGAAAAGCTTCGATGTTTATCGACTCAATCAATGGGACAAGGTGGACAAGGACCGCTTCCATGAATTTGTAAAAAAATCCCAGGAAAAAGCAGGGAACTGGATCGGCTATGACTTCTCCGGAATGTTCGGGGTCTGGAACTCCAATCTGCGTCCGGACGAGGCGAAGGCTATTGGCCATGATTATATTTGCTCCACGGTGGTTGCTGCTGCCCTGTACTACGCTGGTGCTGACATGATGGTATCCGCTCGTAAAGGGTGGTTGGACCTCGT
>JABJCN010000198.1 GCA_018668635.1 Opitutia bacterium | reverse complement strand
GAAGGATTTTCTAATAACCTAAAAAAGCAAACTACGGACTTCATCTTAATTGAAATGGAAAAAGATGGTGCGGCACAAGACCTTCTAACTCGATATGGGTATGTTGGGTTTCAATTATTGCCTGAAAACAGATTGGAACCAATAGGCTCCCAAGCAAATAGTGTTGTTAACGATTTCCTTTTCGCTTCTCAGGCAAAAGTAGAAGAGGTGCGCCAACTGCAAGAATGTTTAAGGAGTTAATGCTTTTAAAAGAGCGTCACAGACCAAATCCACATTCGCTGTCCCCATCCCAGGGAAAAGAGGGAGACTGAGCACCTCCGTTGCAACCTGCTCCGTAACAGGCAAAAAATCAGATGGGACGTCCAGTTGTGCAAAAGCCTCGTGACGATGAACCGGCACTGGATAGTGACAGGCTGTGGAGATACCAGAATCCTCAAGCCGAGACTGGACAAGCTCTCGACTAATATCCCCAACTATACGCACAACAAAGAGATGATAAACATGCTGGGGCCAATTCGCATCTGCAAGGAGTTTCACCGATGAAACTTTGCAAAGCCTTTCACGATACAATCGTGCTAAAAATGCCCGTTCTCGATTCCAATCATCTAGAAGCCTAACCTTTTCCTGTAAAACAGCAGACTGAATCTCGTCAAGACGTGAATTATACCCCAAGCTATCGTGATGATACTTTTCCGTCTGCCCATAGTTACGTAGTTTCCTAAGGCGCGCAGCAAAGCTGGAATCATCAGTGATAATAACACCACCATCACCAAGGGCACCGAGATTCTTGGTTGGGTAAAAACTAAAACATCCAGCGACACCAAATGTCCCTGCGTAGCGACCTTGAATCTGAGAACCATGAGCCTGACAGGCATCTTCAATAACATCAATTCCGTGCTTAGCGCCCAATTCCATGATCGAAGATAGGTCGGCACAACGCCCATAAATATGAACTGGCAAAATAACCTTGGTCAAACCAGTGATACGTTCCTTTACTGATTGAGGGTCCATCAGCAAGGTTTCCGGGTCCACATCAGCAAAGACTGGGATTGCACCAGTCTTGATTATGGCAATGGCAGTAGCCACAAATGTATGAGCTACTGTAACAACTTCATCCCCGGGACCAACACCAGCCGCCAGTAAAGCCAGCCAGAGGGCATCTGTACCAGAATTAACTCCAATACAATGTGAAGCACCGCAATATTGGGCAAAATCCTGTTCGAAAGTTTCTAGCTCCTCTCCAAGAATATACCAAGACTTTCCTATAACACGATCTATCGCAGCTTGAATCTGTCTTCGGCAAGCTTCATTAGCAGGCCTCATATCGTAAAATGGAACATTCATTTCATGAATTCACCAACTGATCAAAAGATGTTTTATTGCGAATATAGTCCATCTCATCATAAAAATCCGATGCAAGTACCATACAAACGGAACCTGAAGAAAAATTATTGATTTCTCTCCAAATCATAGGACAGATGTAGAGGCCATGGTAGGAACGGTTAAGGTGAAATGATTTACACTCCCTACCGTCATCTAGAATTATATCAAAACTACCAGACATAGCAATGATCAGTTGATGCAATTTCTTGTGAGCATGACCGCCTCTAGCTGAACCACCAGGGACATCGTATAAGTAATAGACTCTATTAAATTCAAAGGGAATACCACGGCCACTTTCCACAGCGGTAAGGTTACCCCTTTTATCATGAAGAATGGGCAAATCCAGAATTTTACAATCGACTAATGGCATTTAGAACTAACCTGTCCATTCACTTGATAGAATTCAATGAAGAAAGACCATTCACTCCCGACCAAGGCCGTAAAGCTGCAGGCACTTTTCAACTACAGTATCCCAGTTGAAGAACTTTTGAACGCGATTCAATCCTTTCCTACCCATATCTTGCGCAATCTGAGGATGGTCCTTTAGCCACTGCAAACGATCCCCCAGTTCCCTTGGTGAATTAGGAGCAACCACAAATCCTGTCTCATCATGCAAAACTACCTCAGGCATACTCGCAACATCAGTACAGATAGCCGGAATGGAGCAAGCCATGCCCTCGAGTAAGGTCTGTCCCAATAATTCAGGAACACGAGTTACTCCAACCTGAGTGTCATAAACGCTAGGAAGCACGATGCAACAGGCGCGCTGGTAGAGTTGCACCAACTGCCCATCCCCAACCTCATGAAGAAACTCGACCCGCTTACCCTTGGCTAGGCTATATAAATGGGACATGAACTCAACATCCAAAGGCTTACCCACAATTTGGAGTTGAATGCCTGGAGGAAGGCCTTGGATCAAGTAATCGATACCCTTATGAGGCAATAATCGACCAACGTAGAGCACGGGGCCATCTACCTGATATTGACCATCTGGAAAAAATTTATGCCGATCGACACCACCATAGATAACATGGGCTCGATTCCATCCTTCCTGCCCATAGACACTGCGACTGTATTTGCTAATATGAAGATGACCTGTATACCAACGATCAGTGGAAACATAGGCAGAGACATCCCATCCTCCACCTCCCAAATCTGTAACAAAAACCTGTTTACCAAGGAGTCGTCCCATAAGAGCAACAAAACTTGAAATTAAAATATGTTGCTGGTGGCAATGAATGACGCGAGCATCACGAATCTCCCCCAGTACCTTAAGGGAGAATGGATTGTGATATTGATTACGGACCAGCCATGGGCGTCCAATAATTCGGATGTTTAATTTTCCGACTCGATCCTCTCGATCCTCATCGCCAAAGGTAACGATTCTGGTTCTTACCTTGTGGCACATAAACCGAGCCAATTCACAAACATAACGTTCACCTCCCCCAAAAACTCCGTCCACCATGCCAAAACCTCGTGGCACAATGTGAAGGACATCCGTCTTTGAATCTCTCCTCATCAACTAAGTATAGGTTTCTCAGTTTCGCCAGTTTTACTGGCAGGCTGTAAATACCGCTGTCGGGAATAGGTTGCAGAAAACAACAACCCATATAAAGTCCAAAATATCATTCCATTTTGGGTGTTAAATGAAGGTCCTGCAAAAAGATTTGCCGCAGTCATGAGATTTAAGCAGAAAATTCCACGTGCGGCCATTATCAATGTGGGATCTGGATTATTAATTGATATCCTGTAGATGTAAAACAGGCTTATTGTGATGGCACCGAGATACAAGAAGCATAGGGGTATGCCTCCATCAAAAAGCCATCCGGTCACCTGAATCTCTGCCCAAAGAGCAGAAACCAAGGGATTCTGGCCAAAATAATTATACATCATGCCCCATCGCCCCATCCCTGAACCCAACGGATATTCCCATAAAAGTCGTTCTAATGTATATTGAAGAAACTGGCCACGATTTTCCTGAAAACTCTGGATAAGCCCTGTCTCAGCAAGGTCCAGATAACGAAACTCAATTGTATCCCCCCCCACTCCGACTGCCAACATAAAAGCGCCTGCAACAAGTGCGGCACTAGATATTAATACAGTTAAGCCACGCACACCTTCCCCGCTACGCAAACGAAGTATAGCAAGCGCTATAATTGCGGCAATTAAGCAGAGAAATTGTGAACGCACTTGTGTCAGATATAACGTAAAGAAGGCAACCAATACCAACACCATTAAAACAAAACGAACCCAGACCCGGCATCCCTTCTTTGTTGAAAAAAACAAGGCCAAGAATGATGTAATGGCTGCACCTGTCGCAGCACCACTTGGTACATCGGAGAGTCCTGGCGGTCGCGTAATCATTCGATTGACACCTTCAAAAGACAGAGAAGAAAGGTACTCAAGGGAGTGAGCTGAAGTAAATTCTGCGGGAAGAAATATTTCCGGATAGTAGACTTGAAGCGCACCTACTATCGCACTTAACGCATTGCACCAAAGGCAAATCCATAAAACCCTCTCCAGACGATCTGGAGTGATGAATAAAAACATTGTCCAAAAGATTGGCCCAATAATCGTCAATTGAAAAGCAAACTGGGCCAGACCGGAATAAAGAATGGTCGTAGGGTGAAATAAGTTTAGGCACATCACCACCAAAGCGAAAACCAACCAAGCACTCGCTGGTGCACGGAGCACTGCTTTCTTTTGCTCCCGCTGGCGAAATAGCACGAAAAACAATACAATACTAAAAAAATAAGGAAGAACACGAATCGGCAACCGGATTACCTGCGCACCTGGAAGCATAAGAATTCCTGGAGATAAGAATTGAATAATGATAAATATTTCAATCCAGCCCCATTTTTCTCCCGAGGAAGAATCAGTAGAATAAAATGAAGTGGATGATTCCACCCGAGGATCTCCACTATCAATCATTCTTTAATCCCTTCAGCAATGTTGCGGAATAGGTACTCATAATGGTCAAGCATTTGTTCAAGGGATAATTCCTCAGCTCGCTGCAGACCTTTTTTTATAAATTCGCAACGTAATTCCTCCCGTAACAACAAATCTATAAGCTTGGGTGCAAATTCCATATCATCTGCCAGTACACCGTACTTCCCTCCTACTGTAACCTCAATACTTCCGGGATTAGGCGTTGCCAGCACAGGAGTCCCACTGGCCATGGCTTCCAGATAAGGTAAACCGAAGCCTTCATATAAGCTAGGCGAAGCGTAAACCCAACATTCCTGATAAAGCGAGACAAGAGCTTCTTTGCTGATTCCTGTGTGATAACGAACTCCTGAAACTTCAGGCCCAGTTTCCGTAACAAGATTCAATACTGCTTCAGGAATTTTTGGTAACACCTGCTCCTTAAATTGCTCAAGTAACCACCCTCCTCGTTTCCTTCCTCCAAAGGTCCCGACGAATAAGATTGATGGCACAGAGCTTCGTTTACTTGAATCCGCTTGAAATTGTCTGGTATCAACTCCGTTACTGATCCACTTTCGAACAAAAGGATTGTAGCGCGTAGAATTACGACTCACTCCAATAGTATTCGGTTGTAACCAAGCAGAAAAGAGTTCCTGCATGTAAATAATCAACTGTACAAAAAAACGACATGGGTTTCGTGCAGAGAAAGCCTCGCCAAGAGCACTCCCGTGCATGACCCTCACCAAGTTGGGTCTTTTGAGACCAAGCAAGGCAGTATCACCATGTAAAAGAAGAACATCAAGATCCCTGTATTGTGGAAGGAAAAAGAAAAAATTACCCAAGAGACCAAAGGTTAGACGGGCACCCAACCAACTCCTGACAAATCCTGCAGCAGGCAATGGTTGGGTTTCGTATAGAGCACCTTCAGGTCTGCTGGAATAAGTCCAGACAATCACTTCATGACCACGTCGCGACATACCCTGAGCCAAATCGTGTGCCAACTGTACGACTCCACCATGCTTAACACCCAATTCAGGCATAAAGTGGTTTACCATGCCTATTCGCAACTCCTTGCCTTTCATTTTAGCTTTTGAAATGGAATAATGGCGCTATCTAAAATGCTCCTACACACCGTGCATCTCCATGATATTAAGCTTATTTAAGTGTCTAGTGAATACAAAGGCAATGTTCAATAAACGAGGTTTTGCTCGTGTACCTGTTTCGCCTTGCGGAATAGGATCTAAAAGACATCCTTGGAATTATTGATCTAGCTCCGACTGATGATCCACACAAAAGATCTTCAGGGCATATTCCAAATTTCATTTTCTCAAGAGAGGCAAAATTGAAAAAGTCGTCCATACACGAAAAAGTGGAATTCCATGCGGAGGATTCGCAGGAGGCAAAAATTCATAAACAAGGGATTAATGACCCCCCTTTCTACCGATTGATACTACTTGTTTTGGATGCCCTTTTGATCCTAGGCATTTACATTGGATCCTTGTCCATACGTTATCCACAAACTTTTCAGCAGTTCTTATTCTGGGACGCAATGGGTATCCTCCTAACCGCCACGATCATCCCGCTCAGCCTGATCGGCGGGCATAGCAAAACCACCGACATGCAAAGCCTTCGCTTTATGAGCGAGCATGTTATTGTCTCGGCATTTAGCTTTCTGCTAGCATCATTCTGTATTTATGCGATATCTGCATTCAATGTTGATATGGCTCCGGCACGTTTCAATGTTTCGTTTACGCTACTGCTATTTCCGATAATCTCACTAGTCTATAGAAGACAAATAAGTTCGAGAATAAATCAAGGGCAGCGATTTAAGTCATTAATCGTTCTTGGTAGCGGTCCCGTGGCACAGGATTTCTATCGCCTCCTAAGACATCATAAATGGCCTCACGATCTGCGATTTTTCTCTATCAAGGCGACAGAACATTCATCCACTCTCATTCCTCAAGATTCGCAATCACCAATAGTTGAAGATGATCTCTTTGTCAAACTGTCTATTTCCCAAGGCGATATTGTCTCCATAGTCTTGGCTGAAGATACCTCAAATATCCCAAGGGAGCTTATGCAGAAGCTTGTCACGTTACACTTCTCAAAAATTCCAGTTCAAACTCTGGATACGTTCTTTGCCCGTGAATGGAAAATGGTACCAACTGGTCATGTTTCCCTAGCCTGGGCCTTTGAAAAGGGATTTCGTCTCAATAGCCCCAGTTACGAACGTTTCAAACGCCTTTCAGACATAATACTCTCTGCTATGATCCTGATCATCTTCTCCCCGCTCCTCCTTGCCCTACCTCTCCTCATCCGTATGGGAAGTTCAGGGCCAGCCATCTTTAGACAGACTCGTATCGGACGTCACGGACGCCCCTTTACCCTCGCAAAATTCCGCACCATGCGGACGGGATCAGACAATGCCTCAAGAACCACTGGGGAAGAAGATAATAGGATCATTCCATTTGGTAAATTCCTACGTAAATCACGACTAGATGAACTCCCTCAGTTATGGAATGTATTAAAAGGAGAAATGAGCCTTATAGGTCCGCGGGCGGAATGGGCCAAGTGCGTCGAAGAATATGAAAACAAGATTCCATTCTATCACTTCCGTCATGTCGTTAAACCGGGAATAACAGGATGGGCACAGGTCAATTACCCATATGGAAAGGATGAAACTGACGCAGAGGAAAAGCTGAAATACGACCTTTACTATATACGCCACTTCTCATTCGGACTCGATCTGTCCATTTGCCTGAAGACACTATATGTCATGATTTCCGCAAGAGGTCGGTAACAAAAGGTAAAAAGCACAAAGCGGTAACGCCTGCATTTCAGTTTTCACTGCATTAAGAAGGATTGAAGGTAGCCTTCAAAACAATCTTCAACCTTTTAGTATTAGGAAAAAAAGGAAAAAGGTTACAGATACGCGAGCAATTGGGCCGATTTATTCATAAAGCGTTTATTTGTAGCCCAGTGACTCCCAAACAGGGCGAGCTTTTTGCCAAGCCGGACCGAAATCAGATTCCTGGTGACTGAAATTCAATTTAATTGAATACTTTTGACGCGAATTAGCGATTTTCATCCACCTTCGCTTCGCCTCACGAGTCATAGGGAAATCAAGATGCTCCTCCACTGTATCAAGAGAAGTAGCGGGCTTATTAAGTAAATCCTCATAATTGAGGAAAAATATTTTTTGGCGGTCTGAATTACATTGATTACTAGCAAAAGCATGAACTCGGCGCTTCATTGCCTGCCACATCCACAAAGCACGACCGCATGGAGGACAACTAAGAAAAACCTCATCATCTCCATGATCAACCCACCAAGGGATATGAAACTCCCTTACCCTTCGATCAGAGAAAAGTACTTCGCTCGTTGTTGCTTGAGTGAGTAAGGCATCCGTCAAAATGTTGTATTTTTCGGAGATTATTCGGGCACAGTCTCTGCCATCACGTTGCAAACAAAGAAACTTGGCTTTGGGAAGCGCTGAAGTAATGAGTTCAGGGCAAAAGGTCATAAAGTTTGATTCGTAAATCAAACGTTCTATCGATGCATCCATTAGCCGATTTACAAAATCAAAAATACCGGAAGACTTGGTCAATGCCCGATGGAACCGGGCAAAACGGCCACGGCAAGCCGGTGATCGGACAAAAGTTTGTAGGTTTCTCGCAGTGCCTTTTCTTAAGGCACGCTGAATATCAGGAGAGTCGATTGCCCCGTAAACCTGACCCAAGGAGCACATCAAGATATACTCATGAGCTTCAACAGTACGAGGAAGAGTCGATAATGATTTTGAGAGTGTTGTTTTTCCCGACCCGGAAAACCCGAGAATGACAATCGAATTGAGGGATTCACCCATAACTCAAGAACGAAAAAACGCTTTTCTTAACTTTTCATAAAGAGACTCAGGAATCAGCAACTTCAAACAATTCTTAAGGGAACGACTCCAACGACAAATTAAAGCTTGGAAAGGAATTAACCTGTCCACGGAACACATTGACAACACGGTTTCGTTTTTCTCCCAAGCGACAAGACATCGTTCAAAAAACTTCAGTTCATAATGCTGATTAACCTGATCCATTCGTTGCGCTTCGTTTTTGTCCAAAGATTGACTGCCGCCGACCTGCCATACTAGTTCCTGCTTTTGATCGCCCTCAATAACAACACCTTCCCCCGTCCAAACAATATTATGCTGTAAAAGTTGAAGCGGTGTAACAGTACGACTGCGCGCCTCCTTGGCCGCCTGCAACCAATTCTGTCTGGGCGGCCACATCAATCTCCCCAAAGACATGAGATTACTGACATCAAGTCGAGCACGCTGCTCAGGTTGGATATTTTCATTTTCGATTAAAATAAGGTGTGATTTGTGCTCCGAAGTGTGGCGGGTAGTACGGGCAATCAATTGGGCTTTCATACCCGTTACTTCTCGAACCCATTCCAACGGATCATCGATCTCCTGAATGAAGGCCTGACCACAGGCACCAGCATCGTTTTTGTCCAGCATTTCCACAATGACTTTTTTGGAAATCCGACAGAGTGACTGCAGCACCAATGCAGGCTTATCAAACCAGTGAATCACCGACAAAATTAAAGTCAAATCCAACGCATTACCCATTTCCCCCCAGCGCTTCATCATCTGACCAGAGATCATACCGTTGATCAAACAAATACGATCTGTTTGATGCGAAGCCAAAATTAATCGTTGCATCGATGCCTCATCCGGAGATGCCTCCATCGAAAGAACACGTGTCCGAGCTTTTTCCTGAATTGTCTTTACTCCAAAAAAACCAGCTGAACTTCCCAGATCAAATACAACCCCCTGATCTGGGATGTATTCCTTAAACAAATCCCAACGCTCCAGACATTCTCTGCCCCGACTTGAGCTTTTATTTTTAAAAAGGCGAGGTTGATATGTCATGGATGAATAGATGAAAATCTTAATGTAATAACCAATTATTGAGTCAAACTATTTGGGAAGTGGCTACTTATGGAAATTAAGACCAAAAGGACCAAAGAATATACATAAAACAATAGTAGACCTCGACTTAAAATGGCAAAAGAAGTCCACCCTGTTTTAATGCATCCCTGAGAGGATTAACAGGGAGCTGTGGTTTCGGGTTTGGGGAAGGCTTAACCTCATCATTCTTTTTTGGAAAAAGGATACTCCATAAACCATCCAGTTTGGGCTCTCTCAAAGTTCCACGGATTCGAATTGGGTTGGCCTTTAGCAACATATAGTCCTCAAACTGGTTGTCGCCATCCAATTGATTAACGAGGGAGAACGCCTTATTCAAAACTCCACGCACCCCGACATGAAGATCCAAAGATAATGATGAATCCAGGATTTGATCTACTGGTTGAGAACCGAGCCCACCCGAGACGCCAATCAACATTGTTGGGCCACGCACCATGAATTTCTTTAGATCAGTTTTTCCGGTGGCATGACGATGCGCCTCAAGGCTCATCGAGTCAAATTTAATGCGCGTCAGATTTGCAACTGCCACAGGTGAAAGCAATAATGCACCCAGTGCTCCCGCTCCACCGGCTATGAATTCCCCGACCTTCCCTACTTTATTTGTTAAATTTGCAAGATCCGGGTTCAGTAGTTTAATAGGGCCAGCAAGTAACCCGATGCCTTCACTTACCTTTTCCAGTTTATCAGGAACCTCTCCAACCGTAGCCAGTTTACCCTCAAGTTTCTCAAAATGATAACTTCCATTTTTCACATCTGCAGTAAGCCTAATTTCTGCATTCTCCATGATGTGTCCAAGAGTTCCTCCAGATGCAGAAAATCGAGCCAATACGTTGGTTTGACCCTCGATAGAAGCACGTTGCCCAGGAGCAGGCTTCGGGAAAAAGTCCTCCAATTGAACATTGTTGCACTGCAATGAGCCTGAAAGGGAACCATTCTGACTTCCTCCCAACTGCTTAAAAACAAAATCCCCGAAAATAAGACCAGTTGCTCCAAATTGAGCCGAAAGCCCCTGTAATGACAGTCCGTTGGCTCCGGATACAACCTGCCCCTGTAAGCGCTGAAAGGGTTCCCCCTTGCCAACATAAAAACGGGGGATTTTTGCAGTAAGAACCATCGAAGGCAGGGAATTCTTTTGGTTCGAACTTCCACGACCAGCATGGGCAAGGTAGGCATTGGTTGCGAATACCACATGGTCGAGATGCAATTGCTGTGCATGAATATCGTAATGATTCTCCTTTCCAACAACAATAGTACCACGGGAATCACGATCATGATCCTTTAGCTCAAAGGTTGAATGAAACGACTCACCACTGGTTTCATTCTCCAACCATAGTAGATTGGCAACTCCAGACACTTTTCCGCTTTCAAGATCCCGCAACGCTAAATCCTTAAATTGTACATCCATTCTTGTACCCGAATCCACTGGTCCCAACTTGACCGCGGCACTCCCGGAGACCACCGAACCCTTGTCCTTGAACAACACAGTTTTCGAAAGTCGAGGGAGTAAAACCTCGAATTCCCCACCCCAATCCTGTTTCCCATCAAGAATCTTGAAATAAAAGTTACCGGTAGCCAAAGGATCTTTAAGGCCACCCAATTTAAGGTTAGGAGCCTGAAGAAAAAAACCATCCGTAATTCGAAGTACAGGATTACAGTAAAATTCCTCCCTGTAAACATAGGTGGTTCCATCCCATGCAAAGGATACATCATTGAGTAAAACAGGCTGCTTCGCACGTATAACAATCGCATTATCCGCTTCAAGGGAAAGCAGCCAATGGCTATCAAATGGCGCAAATTCCAAATCCATCTCGGGATGAAATGCACCAAAACGTATCGGATCCAATTGATAGGTTTCTAACTCGAGAAGACTGTCTGCTTCCTCAATTTTCCAATGGCCATTCTCGCCTTTATGGAAAAATACTTGTGAAGGAATACCTCCCGTCAACCAGGGTCTGCCACCCCCAATAGTCGCCTTAAGGGTCTGGAGGGAGCCTTTTACATCATTGAACTGCCCGGAAAATACCAAATTACAACGATCAAGCGGTCGGAAAAAAGAGCCGCCTCCAACTCCCCCACGCACAAGATGTTCAACTTCTTCCATTCGAATACTTCCATCGACTTCGAATTTCCAATTGTCATCCGATGGTTCTCTCCGAAAATCAACCCTTCCCTGCAGGATCTCGGAATTGCGTGTTTTCAGGCGCAAGTCCTTGACGAATCCGCTGAAAGAATCCCCCTGTTTCAGCAACATCGGGTTCATGGAAATATCAAAGAGGGACACGGCTCCATCAGGGCGGGTCCAAGTCAAGTCTGACCACATTATTGGGCCGTCACCAGTGATGGAAAAACCCTTGTCTGTACTCTCCAAAAATAGCTCTGCCTTCATGGATGGGCCCGAGACGGGCAACCCCGGCAACAGTCTTTCCACTGGAACAGACAGCTCCAAATCCGCAAAACGAACACCAGGTTCCAGATCCGCCAGAGTTCCCTTGTCCAAGTTCAAGGTAAAAGATTCAAGTAATCGAAACGCCAGCGAACTACGGTTCAAGGATGCAACGATCTGTCCTTTCTCCAGTTTCCATGCGGCACCATGGGTCCCTCCCTTCAAATCAAGGTCGACCCGTAAT
>JABJCN010000109.1 GCA_018668635.1 Opitutia bacterium | reverse complement strand
GCGATCCAGCATACGTTGCAGGGTATTCCGCTCGAGGCCTCCCTCCTGACCTGGTTATACCAAACCGTTGCCGCGCAATGCTCCGCATCAATGAAACTTATCCGGATCGGGGAGGAAGGTTGCCAGAAGATCATCTGTCGATGCATGGAGGACGCCGAGGGCATCGTGCGTCGGGCCACCCGAATCTCCCGTGAAGATGCCGGTTGGTTCAATCCTGTTCTGGACATTGCCTCCTCACGCCATGAGCGTGCCCATGTCCGTTTATTTATTTCCTGACCAACGCCTGACAACGAATAGCCATGAGTGACAGCAACATATCACGTCCCATCCGCATCGGAATCGGAGGCCCTGTAGGCTCCGGAAAGACCATGCTTGTGCTCCGCCTTTGTGAGACTCTTCGCAAAGAGTTCGAGTTGGCGGTCATCACCAACGACATTTACACCTTGGAGGATGCGGAATTCCTTGTTCGGAACAATGCCCTGGAAGCCGAACGCATCAAGGGGGTCGAGACCGGCGGTTGTCCGCATACAGCCATTCGGGATGACACCAGCATGAACGCACTGGCGATAGAAGATTTGGTTCGTGTGAACCCGAAGACCCAGGTCATCCTTGTCGAGAGTGGTGGTGATAATCTTTCCGCCACCTTTTCCCCGGAGCTGGTCGATGCCTTTATCTACGTCATTGATGTGGCAGAGGGTGACAAGATTCCCCGGAAGGGTGGCCCCGCCATCCAGTATTCCGACCTGCTCATCATCAACAAGACGGACCTAGCGCCGCTGGTCGGTGCTGACCTTGGTGTGATGGATCGAGACTCCAGGAAAATGCGTGGCGACCGCCCCTTCCTGTTTTGCGACCTGAAGACACGCAAGGGACTGGAAGAAGTGGTGTCCTGGGTCAGGAAGGAATATCTTTTCTGATGTCCTTCATGGGTTCCGGCCGTCTGGGCCTCGCCGGGCACCTTCGTCTAATCTGTGCCCGAGGTGAGGATGGAGCCAGTTATTTGGCCGAAAAATCCTATGCGGTCCCGCTTCATGTCAGCAAGCCCTACTGGGACGGACACGGATTGCTGGTAAACCTCGTCAGCCCCACGGCCGGCATGCTGGAGGGGGACTGCGTCGATTGCTCCGTCCTAGTCGAACCGGGTGCGAGTCTTATTCTGTCTGCTCCATCCGCAACCCGGGTTCACACCATGCGGGGCGGTGGTACTGCGAAACTGGACCAGCGCTTTGTTGTGCGAAATGGAGGATTTCTTGAATACAACCCCGAACCCCTTATCCTTCAGCGTGGGTCAACTTTTTCCCAGCACACCCGGATCGAGCTGGAAGCCGGTGCGGAAGTCCTTTTTCTCGAAAACCTTCTTCCGGGCCGGGTGGCGCATGGTGAGGCATTTGTCTTTGATTCCTTCCGCAACCGCCTGGAAATCATGCGGGAGAACCGCCCCTTGGTTCTGGAAAACTATTCATTGACTGCCGGAACCCCATCCCTGCGTGACTGGCAGTCTGCATTTCCCGATGCCGGATATGTTGGCTTCTACAGTTTTTCTCCATGCTGGGCAGAACGGCAGCCGCCCCTGAAGGAAATTGAGGCCCTTCAGGACGAGGAACTTCTTCTCGGCATCACGCAAGTCGCCGAAGACGGGTGGGCGATTCGAGGGTTGGCAGCCAATCCCCTTTGCTTGCGAAAAACCATAATGACGGTGCGTGAAATGCTCCTCGACAATCTCGGTCGGCACATCACTGACCTTCGCCGGTTGTAAACGCAAAAAATACAAGGGCCGCTCTTTTGGAGCGGCCCTTGAACAACAAACTTAGGATTTTGAAATACCCAAGTACTCGATAAATTTTGATGGGTTAGAAGGTGAAGAGGGCCTCAATGGAGAAGTAGTCCGCATCATCGCCATCAATCTCTCCAGTGCTGTACTCGATCCTGCCAAGAAGACTATCCGAGAATGAATAGCTTGGGCTGATGGTGAACTTGTCGGCTTCGTAGGTGGTGGTTCCCTTTTCTTCCACTTCGCTCAAGCGCAATGTCACACCTAATTTTTCGTTCACAGAGTAGTTGCCCATCAACATCCAGGAATCGCCGTCAGTACCACCTGTGGCACCAGCTTTATAGGAATTGTACTCCGCACCCAGAATCAGGCTGTCGATGCCGCCATATTCAACCCAGAAGTTGTAGTAGTCATCGGTTGTATTATTGCCCTTAGCAGCAGTAGTAGCAGCAGTTACATCTCCAGAACCAGATTGGGCAGTGCCAATGGCAATGGTGAAGTTTTCCAGGCCGGTGTACTTGATTTGAGCTTCGAAACCGACGTCCTTGGAATCGCCATCGTTCGAGCCGCCAGAATTGTATACGTCGTCCACAACTGAGATTGCTCCGGAGAGATCGCCGGAACTGAAGGCAATCTTCACGCCCTGATGATAGGCGGCAAAGGGAATTTTGTTGTTGGCACCATCGGCCCATTTGTAGGCCATGGACCGTTGATAGAGTTTATAGGGTTCGTCACCTTCGTAACCGAGGAGGCTCAGGTACTTGCCACCGGTTACGTTCAGACCACCACCAAGATCATAGGTCAAGAAGGCCTGTTCCAAGTCAACTGTACTACCATCAGATTTTAGATGCACTTCCGCGCCGACCTTTTCGCTGGAAAACAGGAAATCCACGTCTGCCCAATTCATATCGAGCGACTCCGTATCGGTGGTGGTACCAATCTCAGTTGTTTCGTAGGACCCTTGGACGAAACCACGGACGCCCAGATTGTCAGTTATGGAGATTGTGCCGAAGGTCGCAACGCCGGGGAGGGTCACGGCCAACATCATTTGAATGAGTTTTTTTTTGTTCATTTAATTGTTTGAATTGTTGTGTTTAAATTTCCTGCCGAATTCTTGTGAGAGGGAGGAAAACAAATTCTTTAGCAAGGGTCGTGCCATCATTCCCGATCAATCCGAGATTGTTTGTATCTGCTCAATCTGTTTAAAATCTATCAGGTTGATTTTTATCTAATTTTGAAACCAACCGG
>JABJCN010000128.1 GCA_018668635.1 Opitutia bacterium | reverse complement strand
GTGGGATCAACCCCGCTGACATCAGTGTTTTGATGGTTGCAATGGCAGTTGTAGGTAAAACATCAAATAAGAAACAAATTAAATAAATACATTTGAGAATTTGAACGCGAGAGCTTATTGGGGCCTGTCCCTATTATGTCAGAACAACATCCATTAGCACTGCTTCTAATTTATTAAGAATTTCATTGTAACATAAGCTTGGTTCACGGAGTGTTTGCCGTAAGGGAGAGAATTTCAAATTACATACACCTCAAATAAAGATAAAAAAGCAGTCAGTTGATATATTTCTAATCGAAACGCATGAAAAGAAGGTGGATACAACTCCTCTTGGGAATTATATTTTTCAGCACTTCAGCAAACATTGCAGTTGCCGAAAGTGGTGGGGGAGGACACACAGTAAGCCCCAAAGCTCAAACATTATTTGAAATAGGACCGTTGCCAGTAACCAACTCTATGGTTACTTGTTGGGTTGTTTGCCTTATAATTGTGGGAATTATTCAGTTGATTGTGGGACGGCCCAAACTTGTTCCGGGGAAAGGACAAATGATAGTGGAAGGAGTGGTTGACGCAGTACGTAATATTTCAGGGCCCATCGTTGGAAAAAAGTTATCTGGCCCAACCTTCTGGTTGATGTCATCACTGTTCATTTTTATTCTTATACACAATTGGAGTGGTCTTTTTCCCGGAGTCGGCTCAATTGGATGGAAAGATAATGCCGGCCACATTGTAGAGCCATGGATTCGCCCTGGAAATGCGGACCTTAATATGACTTTAGCCTTAGCACTAGTGTCCATGGGCGCCTGGATGTATTATATAGTGAGATACGCTGGCCCAGGAGTTATCGCGAAGGACTTATTCGGAAACAAGGCAGACGCCAAAGAAACTCCTGGTCCAATATACGCCTTTTTATTTCTTGTATTTGGAATGGTGGGCATCATTGAAATCGTTTCAATCTGCTTCCGACCAATATCTCTGACGTTCCGTCTTTTCGGAAACGTATTCGGCGGAGAAAGCCTATTGCACAGTATGTACGCACTGGGTCATGGGATGCCTGGCATCCTAAGCCAAATAATGCCAACTGTGCTCTTATTGCCATTCTATCTACTGGAAACGCTTATCGGTGCAGTACAAGCACTTGTATTTATGTTATTAGTATCCGTATATATCGGCTTAATATGTAACCACGGAGATGATGATCACCATTAAATCCACACAGAAAATTTTCTTGCCGGGACCATCCATTTGAGTGGGCGGCAGGAATCATTGTTATAAATATAAAAACCCAAATAAATAAGTGAAATGTTTGAAATAATTGCAGAAATGGAAGGAAGCATTCAAGCTGCCCTGGGTTGTCTTGGCGCCGCAATCGGTGTTGGACTCGTGGGCATGAAAGCTGTAGAAGCCGTCGGACGCAATCCTAGTGCCTCCGGCCAAATTCTGGTGCAGGGCATCATTGGCATGGCGCTCGCAGAAGCAGTCGCTTTCTACGCCCTATTCCTATAATAAGAAAGTATCTTTGTGCAACTGTCGTGGTCTGAAATCGGGCCACGGCAAGAGCACACAATCTAAAACCTCAAACCATGAGCTTGAACAACTTCTACACTATTGCAGCAGCCGTCCACAGTGAAGAAGAGGCAGCAGGCGGACTCGCCGAAAAGGCTGAGAGTATCGGCCGGCAGTTCGGGGTGGACACTCCCTTGTTGACCGCGCAGGTCATCTGCTTCCTCATCCTCGCCTATATACTTTGGAATTTTGGCTTCAAAAAAATTCTTGGCACGATGGAAGAACGTGAAAAGAAAATCACAGATGGTCTTCGCTACGCTGAGGAAGTTAAGATCAAGCTTGAGGATGCAGAGCGCAAGCATACAGACACCTTAAAGGAAGCCTCAGAAGAGGCTCAAAAAACTCTCGCTTCTGCACGTGAGCAGGCAAAAAGTTTTGAAGAACAACTTCGAAAGGATGCAGAAGCTAGAGCTGAAGACATAATTCGAAAAGCTACTGAGCAAATGGAACTGGAACGTCAAACCATGGTTGCAGATACAAAATTGGAATTTGCAAAATTGGTCGTAGAAACTTCAGCAAAGGTTCTTGATCGGGAACTTGCAGATGAAGAAAAGGTTCGATTTAGCGAGGCTGCGGCAAAGGAAATCACTGAAGTTTAGTCCCCAAGAAGTAGAATCCAAATGGTTGACGAAAAGCAAATATGTGACCTAGCGAAGAGGTTGGTTGAAATATCTCTTAAGGATGGTGAAGTTTGTGGCAAACGGGTTGGAGAAGTACTAAAAGCCCTTGCTACAAATCAGCCACGAAATTGTAAGTCGCTGTTGCGAATATATAAAAAATATGTTGAGCGCAAAATAGCGAGTTACACAGCATTTATAGAGCATGCTGGTCCGATATCTAAAAATATCACCAATTCTATTAAGAAATTTGTAGAAGAAGAAATAGGCCGTTCAGTTGATATTGATTCGAAGGAAACTCCTGAATTAATTGCAGGTCTGCGCGTAAATATTGGTGATAATGTTTACGAAAACTCCGTCAATTATCGCTTAAGTCCACTTGCAGATACTATTCTCTGAACAACAATAATTGTAATTTAAAATTATATAATACGCCATGAGCGAAATCGCCGAACTCATCCAAAAGGAAATAAACAAACTTTCCACTAGCGCGGTAAAGGCCAATGTTGGCCAGATCACCACAATTGCCGACGGGGTCGCCAAAGTCGATGGCCTCTCAAAGGTTATGTTTAATGAAATGGTGGAGTTTCCTGGTGGTGCTTATGGTATCGCCCTAAATCTTGAAGAAGATGAAGTGGGTTGCGTCATCTTGGGAGATTATTCCGCACTTAAGGAAGGGGATGAGGTTCGAACTACAGGCAAACTTCTCTCTGTTCCGGTAGGAAAGGGCCTTCTTGGTCGTGTTGTGGACGCCATAGGACAACCAATTGACGGCAAGGGACCTATCGAATCTGAGGAATTCTATCCAATTGAAAAAATTGCTCCGGGTATTATCCCGCGCCAGTCAGTCAGTCAACCACTACAAACCGGAATTCTCGCCATCGACTCCATGATCCCAGTAGGTCGTGGGCAACGCGAACTAATCATTGGAGATCGCTCGACCGGCAAGACCACTATTGCCATCGATACCATAATCAACCAAGCAAGCATAAATAAGCAGGGTGAAGCCAGCGGAGATCCTGATTTTAGACCAGTTTACTCGATATATGTAGCCGTTGGTCAGAAAAATGCCAATGTTGCCCGAACGATCAAAGCCCTTGAAGATGCTGGTGCCCTACAATACACGATCGTCGTCAGTGCACCTGCCGCGGACAATCCAGCCAACCAATATCTTGCGCCATTCGGTGGCGCATCCATGGGGGAATGGTTCATGCACAATGGTATGGATGCTCTTGTCGTATATGATGACCTATCCAAGCAAGCAGTAGCCTATAGACAAATATCTCTAATCCTCAAGCGACCATCCGGTCGCGAGGCATATCCAGGAGATGTTTTCTATCTTCACTCTCGCTTGCTTGAGCGCTCAGCTCGCCTAAATCAAGATAATGGTGGTGGTTCCCTAACAGCACTTCCAATAATTGAGACCCAAATGGGTGATGTGTCAGGATATATTCCCACAAATGTCATTTCAATTACTGATGGACAAATCTTTCTTGAAACTGATCTGTTCAATCAAGGCATACGCCCTGCGATATCTGTTGGTTTGTCCGTCTCCCGCGTTGGTTCCGCCGCACAGATCAAGGCCATCAAAAAAGTTGCTGGTAGCGTAAAGTTGCAACTAGCCCAGTTCCGTGAATTGGCTGCATTCTCGCAATTCGAGTCTGATCTTGATGAAAAGACCAAAGCCACACTGGATCGTGGTGCTCGAATTGTGGAAGTATTCAAACAACCGGCATACAGTCCAATACCTGTTGAAATTCAGGTTGGTATCATGTGGGCGGTTCAGAATAATCACTTTGATTCCATTGAAACAGACCGAGTTACTGCAGCAGTCGATAGCCTTCGGGATTTCTTCAACACCCGTGGTACTGAAATTGCTGAAAATATTCTCAAGGAACAGGCTATAACCGACGAGATAGAAGGCAATTTACAAAAAGCCATAGAAGAATGGAAACGGGGCTTCGGAAATTAAAGAGTAATACAAAGGGTCACCAACCGAAAAGCAGCAAAAGCAAGCTCAATGGCAAACACGAGGGACATACGAAGACGCATCAAGTCAGTCAAAAATACGATGCAGATCACCAAGGCCATGCAAATGGTAGCTGCGTCAAAGATGAAAAAAGCACAGGATATCGCCTTATCCGGAAGGCCATATGCTCTTTTGTTGGCAGATATCCTCGGGTCTCTGGGTGGAATGGACCTATCCTCCAGCGAGCTTCCTTTTTTTCAACGCCGTGATGTTAAAAACCGTGGCATTCTCGTGGTAAGTTCTGACAAGGGGCTTTGTGGTGCTCTAAATGCCAACTTATTTCGTCACCTTACCAAACAAGACGGGAACTGTTGCTATGTGGCACTTGGCAAGCGAGGGGCTCAGTTTGTATCCAGAACCAAACGAGACCTGCTCGCCGACTTTCCACTTAGTGATAATGCCAGCTTTAGTGAAGTGCGACCAGCTGTAGAATTCTTAATCAAGGCTTTTATTGAAAAGAAAATCGACACAGTTGAGGTACTGTACACTAATTTCATAAACACACTTAGGCAGGAACCGGAAGTGATACAACTTCTGCCGGTGGTGGACGTCTCCACCATGCTTGAAACTCTTCGGAAGCGATTTGGGCAGAAAGATGCCGCACTCCCCAAGGATGGTCGTGAAATTCATTTTGAACCTGACAGAGAAAAGATTTTGGCCGAGCTTGCCGCTCTGTACTTCAAGCAGGAAGTCTACCAACTTGTGCTTGAAGCAAAAGCTTCAGAACACAGTGCCCGCATGGTCGCCATGAAAAGTGCAACCGACAATGCCAAATCACTCATTGATGACCTAACCCTCGAATACAACCGCGTTCGTCAGGCCTCTATTACTCAGGAGATTCTTGAAATTTCCGCCGCTGCTTTTGCAAAATAATTCCAATATATAACAAACATCTCTTTTAAGAATCAAAAAATGCCATGAGCAATACCGGAAAAATCGTCAAAGTAATCGGCGCCGTTGTCGATGCTGAGTTTGAAGCAGAAGGACTGCCAGACATTTACAACGCACTCGAGGTCACTCGTGATACAAAAGAAAGTGATGGAAAGCTCGTCCTTGAAGTGCAGCAACATTTGGGTGACAACAGAGTACGTGCGGTTGCTATGTCATCTACAGATGGAATTGTACGCGGCATGGACATTAAAAATACTGGTGCTGCCATCTCAGTACCTGTCGGAGAAAAAGTGCTAGGCCGAATTTTCAACGTTACAGGGGATACTGTAGATAACCGTGGTCCTGTCGGAAACAATGAAACACGCCCGATCCATCGCCAGCCCCCAGCCCTGATCGATCAGGACACAGAGGCCAATATCCTGGAAACAGGAATCAAGGTAATTGACCTCATCTGTCCGTTCATTAAGGGAGGAAAAGTTGGTGCATTCGGTGGAGCGGGCGTGGGGAAAACAGTTGTTATCATGGAGTTGATCAACAATATTGCCAAGGCACACGGAGGTTACTCTGTATTTGCTGGAGTAGGGGAGCGCTCGCGAGAGGGCAATGACCTTTACCATGAAATGTCAGATGCAGGCGTAATTGATTTGGAAAACATAGAAAAATCCAAGGTTGCTCTTGTATATGGGCAGATGAACGAACCACCCGGTGCCCGAATGCGAGTTGCTCTTTCGGGTTTGACCATGGCTGAATATTTTCGAGATGAGATGAACCAAGATGTTCTACTTTTCGTAGATAACATCTTTCGTTTTTCCCAAGCAGGATCCGAGGTTAGTGCGCTACTGGGAAGATCTCCCTCTGCAGTAGGGTATCAACCAACCCTGTCACAGGAAATGGGCATACTTCAGGAACGAATCACCTCAACCAAAAAAGGATCCATCACATCCTTCCAGGCAGTTTATGTCCCTGCAGATGACCTCACCGACCCAGCTCCAGCAAATACATTTGCACACCTTGACTCTACGATTGTTCTAGAGCGTGCCATTGCTGAATTGGGTATATACCCAGCTGTAGACCCCTTGGCATCCGTCTCAACAGCGCTTGCTCCTGAAATTGTTGGTGAAGACCACTTTGCGGTTGCGAGAGGTGTTCAGAAAGTTCTTCAGCGCTACAAGGATTTGCAGGACATCATAGCTATACTAGGTATAGATGAGCTTTCAGATGAAGACAAGCAGGCTGTCTTTCGCGCTCGAAAGATACAAAAATTCCTCTCACAACCATTCCATGTAGCCGAGGTATTTACTGGCGTTTCTGGAGAATATGTACCAGTTAAGGACACGATAAAGGGATTCAAGATGATCCTCGATGGAGAGCTTGATAATGTGAATGAAAATGACTTCTATATGAAGGGGACCATGGATACGGTACTCAAGACTGATGACGCCTAAGCAGTAAATTAAACATTAAAATAATGTCACTGAAGCTTGAAATCGTTACACCAGAAAAGCGGGTCTATAATAAATCTGTGGATCGTGTAAAACTGCCCTGCTCCGAAGGGGAAATGGAAATTTTACCAGGCCATATCCCATTAATTGCACTCGTAGACTCTGGTGAAGTTCGTGTTCAGAGTGGTTCAGAGAGCGAGTTTCTTGCTGTTGATAATGGGTTTGTTGAAATCTTTGGAGACAAAGTATCAGTCATTACTGAAGCCGCCATTGATATTGAGGAGATTGACATTGAGGCGACAGAAAAAGCGCAAGCTCGAGCTGAGGATGCCCTTAGAAAAGCCGAAGAAGACAACATTGATCCTGCCGAGGTGGAAAGACTGGAATCTATTGCCCGCTTTGCCATTACACAAAAGCTCCTCAAAAAGAATAGATGATCGTTTGCATGGCGGTTGGGAGTGGAAACTGCAACCTACAACCAAGGCCAGAAAGGTAGGGTTAAGCCTTTCCTGTAATCGGTACCTTCAGCAGGCAACTCAATAAAACCGTCTGTGTTTAAGATACCCGCGAAGTCACCAGAATTGCCTGCAGGATGTGGCTTAACTTCAGACCCTAAAACCCCGTTATTTATTTCAATAGGCAAAAAATTTGTCAATTGAGGCTTAAAGCTATATGGCTCCTGCAAAGGCAATTTCATTATTAATTTGTGCTTTCGGCCAGCCATCTTTTCCAAAGCTGGGATTACATACCGATGAAAACAAGTAAGTGCTGACAAAGGGTTTCCGGGCAACGCAAAAACCGGTTGGCCAGAGGGGCCTGTTCCAAACAAAAAAGGTTTTCCTGGACGCTGTGCCACCCAGTGAAAATGCTTTATTACCCCGACTGCTTCAAGTGCACGAGGCAAGTGGTCTAACCTCCCCTTTGAAACCCCTCCACAAAGTGTTATAATCTGGGCTGTTTGTAAAACATGTAATAGTCCATCACGTACCTTGCTTGCATCATCAACAAAATGAGACAAATTAGGAATGCCAAGACCAGACGATAGCAAAGCAGCAGCAAGACTATGGGAGTTCGAGCGCCGAATCTGGTGAGGCATTGGTACTTTATCAATATCCACAAGTTCATCACCCGTCGATATAATGGCCACTGAAGGGCATGCAGCAACTTTAAGTTCATTATAACCGCAAGATGCCGCAACTGCTATTTCTTTGGCGCCCAGACGAATCCCTTCTGGGAGAAGAACCTCTCCTTTGCTCCGGTCTGAACCCTTTCTATGGATATAACGCCCAGGGGTTAATTTGAAGGCCTCAGAGACCGTAGCATAATTTTCTGAAATAGAAATTTCCTCTACTGGTATGACGACATCAGCACCGAGGGGAAGTACTGCACCAGTTGCCACCTCAAAACAATCAAAAGTGTTTGTAAGTTCTTTCCTTAAACTTCCCGCTGATTGGAGGCCGATGATCTTAAGGCGAACTTGATCACCTCCAATAAATGCTTCTGAACGAGCGGCAATGCCGTCCATCATAATTCGATTGTAAGGAGGCAAATCATGATCCGTTGAAACCGGATGGCGCAAGGTACGGCTCGTTGCCTTACCCAAAACACAGGTTTCGTAAGGAAGAACAGTCACGTGGTTTAAAATTGTCTCAAAAGCGTCTTTGACGGAAATCATTGGCTAATCAATATAGTGTTTTTTCTACATTAATGAAGACGTTGAACGATCTCACAACCTCAAATCCTCGAGACCAACTGGGTCGAAACCTGCGGGACTTAAGGGTTTCACTGACGGACCAATGTAACCTTCGTTGCGGTTATTGCATGCCGAATGAAACATTTGGGCCAGACTACACTTTCCTTAATAAGGAGAAAATCTTGAGCTTTGTTGAGATTCGAAAGGTAGTGGAAGCCTTTGCTGCTTGTGGAGGTAAAAAAGTACGCTTGACTGGTGGTGAGCCTTTGCTGAGGCCAAATGTAGAAGATTTGGTTCAGGATTTAAGAACAGTGGATGGTATCGAGGAGATTGCTCTGACCACCAATGGATTACTACTAAGAAAGAATGCTAAAAGGTTAAAGGCAGCCGGACTAGATAGAGTTACATTAAGCCTGGATGCTATTGAAGACGAAACCTTTCGTAAAATGAGTGGTAAAGAGATTCCTGTGGAAAAAGTAATAGATGGTATCCGTAGCGCGGAGGAGGCTAAGCTAGCAGTCAAAGTGAACTCGGTTATTATAAAGGGGATAAACGATCATCAGGTATTGCCTCTCGCAGAATACTTTCGAGGTACGCCACATATTTTAAGGTTTATTGAGTATATGGACGTAGGAAACTGCAATAACTGGTCTCGAGATAATGTTTACACAACAAAAGAGATTTTAGCAGATGTGCAAAGTCGATACCAAGTGGAACCTGTTGAGGCTAATTATGTTGGTGAAGTAGCTAGGCGTTATAGATACCTAGATGGGCAGGGTGAATTTGGAATGATAGGATCAGTTTCTCAGCCGTTTTGTAAGGATTGTAATCGAGCTAGGCTTTCAGCAGACGGTATATTATTCACCTGTCTCTTTGCGTCTACAGGTAAGAACCTAAGGGAGGTTTTGCGAGGCAATGGTGATATTCGTCACTTTCTTGAAGGAATTTGGCGAAGCAGAGATGATCGTTATTCTGAACTCCGAAGTGACATGAAAGTCGGCAAAGTGGAAATGTCCTATATCGGTGGTTGATACAGGAAAGGGCTATTTGAGGTCAATGTCTCATCAAGTTTTGTTAGGTCTTTGGGAAAGTGGGCACCCGAGGTAGCTTAAAAGCCACATTTCTTTCCACATTCTGTAGCGCCCCTCTGGGGTAAGGCGACCGTATTCATCATGGTAATTGCTGGGATAAAGAAACCCGTGGTCGATATTAACCTGCTCGAGGTCCCTCCGCTGACGATCAAGATCATCCTGTGGTTCAATCCCCCAAGGTATCAGCGCTTTACCTTTCCCCTTCACGCGTTCTTTGTGAATGGAAAGTAGCTTGGGCAAAGAGATAACAAGCGGCTTTCTATATAAATCCCAGTTTTCCGGTACATATATGGCAAACGGCATTGAAATATTATCAGTAGTAAATCGAGTATCATCTTCTGCCAAAGTTGTAACAACAAAGAACATGGTACGACCTGTTTGGTTTGGCGGAAGAAAGTGAATTTGAATGCGGTAGGTAGATGTTTTGTCTTCATAAAATGTGGTTCGGAGGACTAAAGAGCTTTCATTCCCAAATTTTAGAGACTGAACCTTCTTGAAACCATTTTTTGACAACCATTCCTTTATCTCGATTGCTTTTTGTTCAACAGGCCACTCATCACCATTGTGATTAATTAGATAGCGAGGGAAAAGGGGATAGTCACTACGACTAAAAGTACTTATTTTGGCCCAATTGATCATGGTTTCTAGTAAAAACCAGGCCAAAAAAGCAATAAGGAACAATGGTAATATAGAGCGCTTACCTACGGTCCAATCTTGATTATCAAGCAATAAAGCAAATAGAAGTGCGATCAGGAGCCAACGAAGCCAACGGTTGGCAATGTGCAACATTGGATGTCCCAGAGGTATAATCCCCATGGATATACACGACGTTATGATCGCCAATATGACTAGGGTTGGACCCAAAAATGTATTAATCTCTGGGCTCAAAACAGAGTCTATTCCTTCCTTTCTCGCTTTCGCGGTCTATCCAAGGCGAAGTGGCATAACCACACAACTGAAATGACCGGTGTTTTTAAAAACTCCAGGACTCATATCGTTCTTGAACTCAAAAATGACTTCATCGTCTTCCAAAACCTTGAGTGGGTGGATTAGATATTCTGGATTGAATGTGAGCTTGGTTTCAGGTCCTCCATACTCGATCTCCACCTTTTCTTCAGATTCACCAAACTCAGCGCTCTGTCCTTTAATAACAATCTGGTTTTCACTAAAAGTCATTGTTATGGACTGACTTTTATCCGTTACAACAAGCGCTGCCCTAGAAATATTTTCTCGTAGAGTTTCTCGGTCAATTGCAACTGTTTGGTCTGCATCTTCTGGTATAACAATTTTGTAGTTCGGAAACTTTCCTTCCACAGCCTTCGATACCAAATGAATTGTCTGTGAGAGCCCTTGTTCTTGAGAGCTTTCATCAACAGCTATATCAAAAGCTACTTGCCTCTCATTAAAAAGAATTTTTACGTCTTTCCCTTTTCCTAAAAGACGCTCCAGTTCGGAGACTGTTTTCATGGGTAAAATGAAATTGCCTGCTTGTCCGTCTGGGATTTCCATTTCCTTGCTGTTGAGCGCGAGGCGCTTTCCGTCTGTTGCCACCAGGGTTAGCATGCCTTGATCAAAATTGAAATAAACACCATTTAGCATGTGCCTCGTCTCGTCTGATGATTGGGCATATGAAATACTCTTGAGCATATTTTGGAGATTTGCCTGCTCCAAGGTAAATTCACTATTGTTCTCAAATACAGGTAAAGGCGGGAATTCACTTACGCCGATCGCTGTCATTCGAAATTTTGAGGAGCCGGCAGAAATTTTGGCGTGCTCAGCATCCAATGCTTCAACAAGCACCTCCATGCTTGGTAGATCACGGACTATGGATGCTAGTTTTCGGACTGGAAGCGTAAGCGTTCCTTCTGTTTCAACATCCGCCTTGATTGTACAACGAGTACCTAAATCTAAATTCGTCGTGGTTAGTGAGATTTGATCCCCCGTCGCCTCGATCAACACATTGCTGAGAATAGGCATGGTAGGACGCAGAGATACCACGTTCGAAACCTGCTGGAGGCCATTGCTAAAATGATCCCGATTGATTTTGAATTTCATTTATCCAAGTGAAGTTGCTTTTTAAGATTTTGACAATGCGCTTTTAGTATATGGATAAAGAATTTTTTAAAACTCTCTTCTTATTATAACCTGCGAAAAAGGGAAAAAGAACTTCATTCGCAATGCCCATGCTGATTGAACAACAATTAGCCATTGTTGAAAAGATGTGAACAGTTACGAGAACTTGGCAGTGAGAAGAAAAACTTTTCAATCATCCACATGTTACTCGTTGTTTATCACGTGTTTTTCCCGAGCGATTCCAAATACTTCCAAAAAGAGTGGTGTTGCTCCAGCGTTTGTTCGTTTCCGACCGGTAATTTGCAACGAAAAATAAAGTCAGATAGTGTATTTTTGTGGAGAACAAAATGACACTTGAGCTGCTCATCAACCTTTTCGAAATAAATACGGTAATCCTCAGCCCTTAGACGATAAAAAACTTGGCCGTCCCGATGAAACTTGCCTAAGTCACCAACAGGTTTTTGCAAAACCTGTTCATTTAGGTTTGAGATTTTGTCAACCAAAGCGAGCTGTTCTACTTTAGGCATGTCATTCAAAGAACGCATACATTGATTGCTAAAAGTAACTTGAAACATTTAAATTTGAAATCTTCTTTAGTTTAAGCGAGAGAAACCTCAACTGTAAAAGCTGCAGTTTGTCCGGGGTTAACAAATTGAAGCCCTTTTCTGTGTGAAGGACCGTTTGGCGGTCCCATCCATGGTTCAACACAATAGAATGGCTCGTCATTATTTTCCGTCCAGGTAACAAGAGCTCTAGAAGACGGTAAAGATTCAGGTTCTTTAAAGCGCACAGTTACAAACTCCTCCCCCCCCTTTGGGCCAAATTTACATTCTGGTTTCCTGAGGTGTGTATGAATTCGGTTAACAAGTAAGGCATCTTCGAGACTATAACACTCTGAATGCTTATCGAGCACGATAGGTCGGAATTCACCGTTTTCCAGATGCAGAAACGCTCGCTTGGCAGGTATGTGGATTTCATAATTATCACGAGTGAATCCCTCATGCCATGGAAGGGTAAAATAAAAATGGTGTCCCGGTGACCACGGTATCGGAAATTCTTCTAGATTTCGAAGACTCAACTCTACCAGAAAGCCAAGCTCACTAAAAAGATAACTAACCTGAAATTCGTAATCATAAGGGTAGGCCTCTCTAGCATTTCCATCGGTTAAAAGTGACGCCCGAAAACGGGTCTCACTAGCATCTTTTATTTCAAAAGCACAATCCCGAGCAAATCCGTGTTGCGGCATGGGTCTAGTTTTCCCCGTCATGTCCTGCCATAAACCAGATTGGCCATTGACATGACACCGGCCTGCGAAAGGGAATAAAATTGGGTTTCCACCCCGAACCTTGCCAATTTTTTCGTAATCTGCATCCTCCGGCCAATGAATGACATCTCGCACAGAGCCATCAGCCATTTCTACAAACCAACTTAACAGTCGAGCACCAGCTACTGGGTCAACAAGGAATGTAGAAGCTCCAATACCCCAACGGTAAATTTTACGGCCTTGATACTCAAATGTTTCCATATAATTTATTTAGATAACCTAGACTGAGTTGTGTTCAAAGGATTTCATCATCCGTGTCACCCAGTTTAGAAAAACAGAACATGATGAGAAAGTTTAAGAACAATGCATGGTTTTCTACCAAAGTATCAATTTCGCTGATACCTCTCCTGTTTTTTGTCAATGTGCTTTTATCGGAAGTCGGGTTGCCACAATTGTCTCCGGATAATGAAGTCAGAGTTTCAGGTCGCCAAAATGGCGGTGATCCAGCGCAAGTATATGTTGTACCCGTTCATGGCCCCATTACTTCAGCACAGCTTTACATTCTGCGAAGGTGCCTAAAGGCAGCGGTTGAAAAAGGCATCACAGCCGTTGTTGTGGATATTGATACTCCCGGGGGGGAACTGCAAACCACATTAGAGATGATGCGGGTATTAGATCGTTTCGACGGAGAAACGATGACTTATGTTCGGAATGAGGCGGTTTCAGCGGGCGTTTACATTTCAGCATCCACAGAGGATATATACTTTGCCCCCAAAAGCGTAATTGGTTCAGCTGCAGTCATCCAGGGAACAGGGCAGGAAATACCTGAGACCATGAAACAGAAAATAGACTCCTACCTGATGGCCCGAGTTCGAGCATACACAGACGAATACCCTTATCGAGCCAAAGTCATTCAAGCCATGATGGACAAGAATTTTATTCTAAAACTTGACGGCGAGGTTTTAAAGGAGGAAGGCAACCTTCTCTCTTTGACAGCCAAAGAGGCCATGAAGACCTACGGAAATCCGCCTCAACCTCTGTTTGGATCCGGAATATTTCAAGATGTTCCTGCCATGTTGGCGAGTCGCTACGGGGAGAATGGCTTCACAATAAAAGAATTTGAGGTATCTTGGTCTGAGGACTTTGCCAAATTAATGAATTCAATTGCCCCCATACTTATGGGCTTGGGGCTTCTGGGGCTTTTCATAGAATTTAAAACGCCTGGTTTTGGGGTTTTTGGGATTACCGGGATTATCCTCCTTGGCATTGTTTTTCTCAGTAACTATGTTGCCGGCCTTGCTGGGCATGAGGAGATTCTAGTATTCCTCTTGGGTGTCGGTTTGATACTTTTGGAAATCTTTCTATTTCCGGGTCTCCTCTTTATTGCTACCTTTGGGGCTTTTTTGGTTCTTGGTTCCCTTATCTGGGCTTTGGCAGACTACTGGCCTGGCAATATGGGAGACATTGTTCTGGAGGAAGATGGAAATCGCATCCTCGATTTTACACTTGATACCTTTTTGCAACCATCGGGTAGCGTCATGCTTGGCTTTCTTATTGCTGTTGTCGGTTCGGTTATTGTTATCCGCTTTCTTCCGCATACCCCGCTTTGGGGGCGCTTGGTATTGCAGACTTCGGTAGGAAAGCTTGACCCGTTTGTTACAGCCGGAGGCTCTGCGTCAAATGAAGATACTCAATTACCTGAAATTGGGGCTTTAGGCTTAACCGTTACAGACCTTTTTCCTTCCGGCGAGGTCGACATTAATGGAAAGCGTTATCAGGCCCGGGTTCAGGTTGGCACCGTACGCCGAGATTTTCTTGTGAGGGTAACAGGCCATCAGGAATTTTCACTATTAGTGGAGGAGGCCGGGGAATCATGACTTGGATTATTGGACTCATACTGGTGGCCGCTGTTCTTCTTAGCTTTGAAATCATCATCCCTGGCGCAGTCTTAGGTCTCTTAGGCCTACTTGCCTATTTGGGTGCCTGCCTTTTGGCGGGGGTTCAATTCGGTTTTATTGAGGGTGCACTAACGTTTATTTTAGGTGGAATCTTTCTCGGTGCTCTACTTTTTATTGAATTCAAGTGGATTCCTCATACCTCACTCGGTGGTCAATTATTTCTGAACAAGAGGGTTCGGGGTAAATCCAATGCTGGGTTTCCAGATGAGATTATCGGCAAGACGGGTGAGGCATTGACACCTCTTCGGCCCACCGGTCTCATTCTTCTCGATGGAGAGCGTTACGAAGCTCTTTCAAAAGATGGCTACATCAAGTCAGGGAAAGAGCTAAGGGTCATCGCCAAGGACAACTTTCGAGTTGTCGTCAAAAAGATTTGATTGACCAAATTTCTGCAACAAACTCTATCACCTACTCATTATGGATAAACTTACACTTATTCTCTTTGGAATTGGCGGCATCGTTCTGCTGGTCATTTTCCTGATCATTTTCAACTTCTTTAGTACTTGGCTTAAGGCGTTTTTGGCCAAGTCTAAGGTATCCTTTACCAATCTAGTTGCCATGCGTCTGCGCGGGGTTCCAACTATACTGATTGTCGATGCCCGCATTACTGCCGGAAAGGCCGGTATCGAACTCAGTACCGATCAACTCGAGTCCCACTATCTTGCAGAAGGTAACCTGTCTCAAACGGTACGGGCCATCATTGCTGCCCAAAAGGCTAATATCAACCTTGAATGGGAGCAGGCTTGTGCAATTGACCTTGCGACAAAAGGTACCAGCAAGTCCGTGATTGAGGCGGTCCAGACCTCCATCAATCCCAAGGTGATTGATTGTGTTATTGAGGGTCGGGATACCATTGATGGCGTCGCCAAGGATGGTATCCAGGTTAAGGTTCGTGCCAAGGTAACTGTTCGAAGCAATCTTGAGCGTTACGTCGGAAGCGCCCAAGAGGAAACGGTTATTGCCAGGGTGGGGGAGAGCATTGTATCGACCATTGGTTCCTCGGAGAATTACAAGGTGGTTCTTGAAAACCCGAATTCCATCACGGAGTCTGTACTGCGGCGCGGATTGGATGTTGGAACTGCCTTTGAAATCCTTTCGATTGACATAGCCGATGTCGACCTTGGTGAAAACCGTGGAGCGCAACTCCGTGCCGAGCAGGCCGAATCTGACAAGGTGGTTGCTCAGGCTCAAGCTGAAATCCGGCGTGCTGCCGCCGTTGCCCTTGAGCAGGAAATGCAGGCCAATGTACAGGAGATGCAGGCCAAGCTGGTAGAAGCCCAGTCAAAAGTCCCGATGGCCATAGCTGAGGCCTTCCGGGAGGGAAACATTGGCATTATGGATTACTACCGCATGAAAAATATTCAGGCAGACACCGATATGCGTGATTCCATCTCCAGGGATGATAGCCAAGACCCCAGCGAAAAATTATAGACCCAAGATTAAACCATTCAAATTTTTTTAATGGAATTATTGGAAATACTTGGACCAATTTTATTCCTGCTTCTTTTTGGGGCGTCAAGGCTGTTTCAGAAGCTCAAGGAAAACCCACCGGATACGCCTCCGCCAGTGCATCCTGCCACCGAAGACGGTAAAACAAAACCGAGCGGTGACATCTTCGCTGAAATCCGCCGACGCATTCAGGAGCGAGTGGTCATTGCCTCGGAAAAACCATTGCCACCAGAGTGGATAGAAGATCCATCTGAGTCCCTTGAGGAAGCGGAGCAACCCATAGCTCCCCCTCTGGTGCGAACGAATCCGCCTAATCCTCCGTCAGCAACGACTGAACCGCTTCCAAAAGCGCCCCAATTAAGACGTCGAATAACTATAGAACTTCGAGGCTCAAAAAACCTCCGTCGTGCTTTACTTCATAGGGAGATTCTTGGTCCACCAGTTGCGCTTCGTGAGGAACCCCAGTAGCTTTTAATTTTATTGGTGGCTATTTGAGGCGCTAAAAGGTATGTGGGTACTTATTTGCCGGGTTGTACAAATAAATTTCCAGTCTCAGGGAATAAGGCTGCGACCTGCACCGCCCTTTGGCATTTTGAACAGTTTTCCCTTTAGGCGTACGTAGACCTTATCACCATCTGTGAAAAGAATCGTCAAGGGCCCGGTCTTCGGTACAGACACAGTCTCTCCATCAAGAATTTTGCGGTCGAAAACTTTATTCCCCGTTGCCTTGTCCATTAGGATTACCTTTACATCGCCACCCCGTGCTTCGAGCCCCAAGGTTTCCGTTTCAATATTTGTGATAGCTGTAGTCGGGCCGGGATCACCTGTCTGGCCTGGTTCCCCAACAGTTGCACTCTGTGTCTCCTCGGTGGACTGTGGGTTGTCTGCTATTTGGTTGTTGGTTTTCTTGTCGGGGCCAAATATCCACACAAGGAAACCGACAACAAGTAGAACAGCTGCAACACTTACACCAACAGCAGCCAGCAGCATCTTGTCTCCCTTCTCTTCATTTGAATCCGATTGAGACCTTCTGGGTTCCTTCAGTTTTCGGAACCCAAGACTTTCTGCTTGAGGCGTGGCGTTCGAAGTTTCTATTGGAGCACCAGAGGGTTCCTTGGAAGATACAGCGGAAGTGCTACCGAGTTCAATTTTCCCAAAATTTTCACGTGTTTCTGTTTTTCGATTACTTTTGAATGAACCACCGGATTCTCGGGTGTAATCAGCTGCAGCTTCATCGATGTTAAGATCCAGTAAATCAGCGTAGTTTTTAATAAAACCCTTTTTGTATATATCAGGTAGATCAATCTCGAAGTTATTCTGCTCGAATGCTTCAAGAAAGCTCGCTCGTATTTTAGTTTTTTCTGAGGCTTCCTGTATGGAAATCCCTTTTTTCATGCGTGCTTGCGCAAGTTTTTCCCCTAGTGTCTGCATCGGTCTGTTCTGTTTGTTGTTATTTTGTTTTTTGGTCTGCTTTAAAGACTTTCGAGGTCGACAAGAATTTCGCGCCCCTGCGCTGCATTACCGTTGTCAGGTCCGATAATGCCACGTTCCTCAAGGTCGTCCATTATTCGTGCTGCTCGGTTGTAACCTATCTTCAGCTTTCGCTGAATCATTGATGTAGAGGCTTTTCTTGTGACTCGAAGGACTTCGAGCACATCTCGTATCAGCGCGGCTTCCTCGTCATCAATCTCTTCATTTCCATCTCCATTACCTTCGCTTTCTATGCTTCGGTCTACTTGGTTTTGGATAGCCTCAACAATATTGGGTGGCCCATTCTTTTTTAAATATTCAACAATTGAGCCTATTTCTTCATCTGAGACAAATGCTCCTTGTGCACGCACAACGTTTGCTGCACCTGGGGGTATAAATAGCATATCACCCTTACCAATCAAGGCCTCAGCTCCTTTTGTGTCGAGTATTGTCATGCTGTCTCGATAGGAGATTACCTTAAAGGCGATGCGACTGGGTAGATTGGCTTTAATGATCCCAGTTATGACATTTACAGATGGCCGTTGAGTGGCGAGGATCAGGTGTATGCCAGCTGCCCTTGCAAGTTGCGCAATCCTGGCTATTGCCGTTTCAACATCATTTTTGGCGATCATCATAAGATCAGCCAATTCATCGATTATACAGACGATGTAAGGCATCTTGGTTTCTGGAATTTCAATATCCTCGTCTCGTGGAACCTCAATGTTTTCGATTGCTCCCCGTTCCTGGATGGTCAATGCGGAATCCAATTCATCTGCTTTATCCTTCTCCTCTCGGTCCTTGAGTATCTTGGCGTTAAAGCCGGCGATGTTGCGGACCCCCATCTTGGCAAAGATTTCATAGCGCCGCGTCATCTCTGAGATTAACCATTTGAGTGCTCCGGGAACCTTTTTTGGTTCGGTGACCACTGGAATGAGCATATGGGGCAGGGCATTGTATATTTGCATTTCAACAACCTTGGGGTCCACCATGATAAAGCGGAGGTCATTGGGTGAAGAGTGGTAGCAGAGGGATGCTATAATAGAGTTTATGCACACTGACTTACCTGAACCCGTGGAACCGGCAATAAGCAGGTGTGGCATTTTGGTAAGGTCAGCTACTACAGGTTTCCCGCTGACCTCTTTCCCTAGAACGACTGGAATTTCAGCCTTTGAGTCTGCCCAAGCCCGCGATTCAACAATCTCTCGCATGCAGACAGGAGATGCCTTTTTATTTGGTACCTCAATACCTACGCAATCCTTCCCGGGTACCGGCGCAAGAATCCGGACCGATTCGGACTTAAGCGCCATTGCAATATTTTTATCCAAACCAGAAATCTTTTCAACCTTTACCCCTGGTGCCGGGTAGATTTCGTAACGAGTGATTACCGGGCCAACGTGAATTTCCCCCAATTCAACATCGACCCGGAATTCTTTCAAAGTCTGCTTAAGTGAAGCGGCGCGCTGTTCATGGTCATCTGTGTCATCGATAGTCTCTTCTGGAGGTTGGGAGAGCAGATCCAGAGGAGGAAAAAAGTAATCACCTTCACGCTCGGAAATAGTTATCTCGGCCTTTTCCATTGTCTCACCTTTAACAATCTTCAGACCTTTAAGGTCAGGTGGAGGCAATTTCTTTTTTTCAGGCTCAATTATATCTTTGGGGTCTGCTACTGCTTCTACTGTTGCCTGCTTTTCCTCTTGCAGAGTAGTTTCCGGTAATAGCTCTTTTTCAGTAACCGCTGGAACTTCTTTAGGCTCTTCCAATGCCGTTTTTTTCTTGGTGGTCTTTTTTGTCTTTTCCTTTTGGTTTTTCTGAGGTGATTGTGCTGGAGCAGTAGCCTTTTTACCAGGTAGTGGTGAATCACCAAAGAGCAGTATTTCGTCATCAGTCTCTTTGGGGGCGGGCTCAAAGGCGATTAACTCCTGCTGGACTGGGGCGGTAGCTTTGGTCTTTGTTGTTTGGGGCTGTGATGTCTTCTGGGGTGGGTCTTCTTTCGTGGTTTGTTTCACTGCCGCCTTTTGAGCAGAAAGGGTCTTTGCCTTTGCTCTGGCAACTGACGCCCTCTTCATCCTTGCCTTTTGTTTTTGAGCAATCCCCCCCAGGGCTCCCTTAATACTGTCAACAAGACTGCCTGGGTTCTCTGTGAGTATCAGAAGTGACGCAGAGCAAAAACCAACAAGCAGGATGACAGTCCCACCAAAGTTTCCCATCCATGGATTTAGAAACCCTGCAAAAATAGCATTACCAAGATTACCCCCAAGGCTTCCACTAGGAAAATATCCGTCTGCCTTGATTTCTACCGAACGACCAAATCCGCCAGCAAGGGCACAGAGTAGAAAAGGCAGGGCAACCAAGAGAAATACTTTTATCCACCCGGGTCTTTTTTTTAAACCGATGAAGCAGGTCCATGAAAAAGCTACGAAATAAACTGGTATGAACCAGGAGCCTATGCCAACCACGCCCAGAACCCAATTAGCAAAATTCGCACCAATAATACCGACCCAGTTACTTGAAATAGGGTTCGTGTTGTTGATACTATCCTGATCAACATTATAGGAAAGCAATGCCGCAAAACTTAAAAGACCCAATGCGAAAAGAAACAACCCTGATATTGGGCGCGTCTTTCCTTTGGCTGTCTTTTTTGCAACGGTCTTGTTTTCCTGCTTTTTCTTGCGGGTTGTTTTGGTTGCCACTTTCCTCAGTTAAATCCTCTCATAGTTGTCTCAAGGTACAATCCAATGGATGGCCAAATTATTGAAAATGTTCAACTAAAAACGATCAGAGCATAAAAATGGAAGACAGAAACAAGCTAACTTTTCTAAAATTCCGCCCTGTTTACATGGATCGAGTCTGGGGAGGAACTGGCTTAAAAACTCTTCTTGGCAGGGATCTTCCCGAAAACCGTACTATAGGGGAAAGCTGGGAAATTGTTGACCGGCAAGAAGCGCAGTCAGAAATTGCCAATGGCCCGTTAGCTGGCATGACACTGCGAAAAGCATTAAAATCCCATTGCGAGGCACTCATGGGACCGGGTTGGGACTCCTCGAAACCATTTCCTGTTTTAGTTAAATGGCTGGATTGCCACCAGCGACTAAGTCTACAGGTCCACCCACCGGTCACTGTTGCCAATGATCTTGGCGGAGAACCAAAGACAGAGAACTGGTTTGTCGCGTCGGCCGAGCCTGGCGCCTCCTTGATTGTTGGCCTAAAGGAAGGTGTTACTCGTAACACATTTGAAGAGGCCTTACAGTCAGGTCAACTTGAAGATTGCGTTCACTCGTTTGATGTATGCCCTGGTGATTCCCTTTTGGTTGAGAGCGGGCGCCTTCATGCCATTGATGCCGGGAACCTTATCCTCGAAATCCAACAGAATTCGGATACCACTTATCGGGTTTATGACTGGGGTCGGATTGGACTGGAGGGCAAACCCCGGCAATTACATGTTGAGGAGTCTCTACATTGTATTGATTTTAGTGATTACGAGCCTGAGCCTCTGCGTTTTCCTGTTGATACTGGAAAAAAAGAGCTTCTTGCTGACTGCAAAGAGTTTCGTATAACCCGGTATCTTTTGGAGTCTGTGACAGGTCGGCTTAAATGGTCAGCATATGAAGATGTGAGACTACTTCATATTGTAAGTGGATCATTACTCGAGGTCGGTACCGGGGCTATTCTTGGCCGCGGAGACAACGTGCTTTTGCCTTTTTCTGCAGAAATAGATTTCGTTGCAGAAAAGGATGCTCTTGTGCTGGTAACGGATCGTTTTTGTTAAAAAAACTCGCCACGTTAATGAACTTAACGTAAACGCCATCGCTCCATTTTTATAATTATATTCACGGTATGGACAACGAATCTTCCAACAACTCTCCAGAAGTATCCCCTGAGGAAGCTCCAGTGGAACCCTTGGACGTGCAACCAGATGAGGGTTTAGACCCAAGTGCTGAACTACAGGCTCGGCTTGAAACGTTACACGAGGACAAGGAGGACCTTCAACAGCGTTTACTTCGCAAGGCAGCAGATTTTGAAAATTATCGCAAGCGCACCATGCGTGAGAGAGAAGACCTTCGTGCTGAGACCGAGGCTTTTCTAATCGAAGATCTTCTGCCGGCAATCGACACCCTTAAGCTTGGTCTTCAAGCTGCAGAAAACCACCCAGAGGCCAAGGATATCACTCAGGGATTTACCCTGGTTCTTGAACAATTTAAAAATATCCTTGGCCAGCGTGGTTTGGCAGAGTCGGATCCGGTTGGCGATGCATTTGATCCGAAACTACACGAGAGTGTTTCTCAACTTGCCAGCGATGATTTTGCAGAGGGACATATTCTGGAAACCGTCCGAATAGGATACTACTTTAAGGAAAAACTTTTGAGGCCAGCATCTGTTGTTGTATCTACAGGACCGATGGGACAAGAAGAAGCCCCATCTGGTGCTGAAGGCTGAATCAATCCTGCTCACTCATTTAAAATTAGCTATTTGAACCATGGCCAAGCAAGATTACTATGAGATTCTAGGAGTCTCCAGAGAAGCTGATGCCGATAAACTTAAAAAGGCCTACAGGAAGTTGGCCGTCAAATATCATCCAGACAAGAACCCTGGAGACAAGGCAGCAGAAGAAAAGTTTAAGGAGGCATCACAAGCCTATGAAGTACTGAAAGACCAGGAGAAGCGTGCTGCTTATGATCGCTTTGGCCATGCAGCCTTTCAACCGGGTGGAGCTTATGCTGGTGCTGGTGGCGGCGGTGGTAGTGGCGGATTTCATGACCCCTTTGATATTTTTCGGGAGGTATTTGGCGGTGGCAGTGGCGGTGGCACTGCAGGCGGCGGAATTTTTGATGATATTTTTGGTGGCGGTGGTCGCCGGGGTCGTTCTCAAGAAGGAGGTGCTGCGGGTGGCCATGACCTGCGTTATGATCTTGAAATTACATTGCGTGAGGCAGCCCAAGGAGCTGACAGGGAAATAAAATACCGGCGTCCAGTTGCTTGTGGCAGTTGTTCAGGGTCTGGAGCTGCTGATGGTAGTGGGCTTGATAGCTGCTCAACTTGTGGTGGCTTGGGCCAAGTATCTTCTTCTCGAGGTTTTATTAGTTTCCAGCAAACTTGCCCAGACTGTCGTGGCAGTGGTGTTCAAATCAAGAATCCATGCCGGGACTGTGATGGAGAGGGACGAGTCACTCAGACCAGTAAGGTTAAGGTCAAGGTGCCAGCGGGTGTTGACAATGGCTCACGCCTTCGATCCCAAGGAAATGGAGAAGCTGGTGTCATGGGAGGTCCATCCGGTGACCTCTATGTCATGATTCACATCAAGGAGCATGAAATCTTTGAGCGCCACGGGGATGACCTTTTCTGTGAAATCCCAATCAAGTATACTTTGGCAACGTTGGGTGGCTCGGTGCAGGTACCTACTCTTTCTGGTAAGGTAAACTTAAAAATACCCGCCAGCACCCAATCCAACCAACTATTTAAACTTCGAGGTCATGGTTTGCCAAATCTTCGGTCTGGTCGTCGTGGAAACCAGCTTATTCGAGTCACAATTGATGTACCCAAAAAATTAACTCGAGATCAGCGTGAAAAGCTCGAGGAGTTTGCAGATCTTTGTGGGGACGCGACTAATCCTATTGGTGAAACATTTTGGGCCAAGGCCAAACGCTTTTTTGAAGACTTATAGAAACCAAACCTCCGAAAACATAACGTGAATCCAGAGCACCTTCCTGAAAACCCGAAGCTTTTCACTCTGGAAAAAGCCGCGTCCATCCGCAATCGCCCCGAGTACCATCATCAAACAATTGTCCTTACAAACGGCTGTTTTGACCTCCTGCATCCTGGTCATATTTTTTTTCTCAAAGAAGCCGCGAAATTGGGCTCCAAGCTTTGGGTTGCATTGAACGGTGATACCAGCATACAGGAACTCAAGGGCTCAAAACGCCCCATACTGCCCGAGGCTTTCCGCGCCTACTCCCTTGCTGCATTGGACTGTGTAGCGGGTATATTTCTTTTTCATTCCGCTCGGCTGAATCATGAAATTGAAACATTCAAACCAGATGTCTATGTAAAAGCAGGGGACTATACTCTGGACTCATTGGACCGCCAAGAGAAGCATGCACTCGATCAGGTCGGTGCCCAAATTAATTTCCTGCCTTTTCTTGAAGGCTTCAGCACAACGGGATTGATAGAGCGAATAGGCGAAGCCAAATAGTTTTTCACTAGCTGGTATTTTAAAACTTCTACAAACCACTGGTTTATGCGATTCATCATTTTGGGCTCCGGTTCAGGCACCAATGCCAAGGCTATCCTTGAAGCTCAGAAGGCCGGTCTTCTTGGGGACGCACAAGCGACTGCTCTTGGAACAGATAGGGAGGGGGTCCAGTTTCTTGATCATGCCGCAATCATGGGTATCCCCGGTGAGTATCTTCACCCTGGATTATTTAGGACAAAATTGGAGGGGGAAGCAGAACAATCTTGGATTGATCGTATTCGCCTCTGGGAGCCAGACCTCATTGTTTTGGCGGGCCTCCTTCGTGTTTTGAAGCCCCCTTTTATCAACGCCTTTTCTGGGCGTATTATCAATTTGCACCCGAGTTTACTGCCTTCATTTTCTGGCCTTCACTCCATTCGTCAGTCATTCGAGCATGGCGCAAAATATTCAGGATGCACTGTTCACTGGGTTACGCCTACGGTTGATGCTGGTCCAATTATCGACCAAACAGCTGTGCGCATTGAGCCAAATGATACTCTCGACTCATTGGAGTTAAAAGTTCATGCCGCGGAGCACAAACTACTCCCGGATGTCATTCGGCGTCTGAGCTTGGGTCAAATAGCTTTTCCAGAAAAAAACTGAGTATTTAAGAAGCTCTAGCTGATGCGGGGAAACTTAATCCACTTTTCCTTGGCCTTGGAGCTTTTCACGACAGTCTCAATGAATGCCATTCCGATGATACCATCGCGAATGTCAGGAAAATCATACCCTGATTTACGAGGAAACTTGCCTGCCAATTCATCATGGATTGCAATGGCTGCGGCATTATAGACGTTGGCAAAGGCTTCAATAAAACCTTCGGGGTGGCCGAATGGGATTCGAGTATTTGCGGCAGCAGCACCTTTCACGTAGTCATTTCCTCGGCGATAAATTTGACGGGGAACACGTGCATCCTTAACTATTAGCTCATTCGGATCCTCCTGATGCCATTCAAGGGATTGTTTCGTCCCATAGACGCGGATGTTGAGGTCATTCTCGTCACCATTTGAGACTTGGGAGGCATAAATAATACCCTTGGCACCTCCCTTAAAACGAACGAGGACGTTCCCGTCATCATCAAGAGTGCGACCAGGGATATTCACCGAGAGGTCGGCGCAAAGCTTGTCGATTTCAAGGCCCGTAATGTAATGCACCAAATTTTCTGCATGCGTGCCGATGTCGCCCATGCAATTGGAAATACCGGCAATTTTTGGGTTTGCGCGCCAATTGGCAATTGCCTTGTCTTCGCCCGTGAGTGCGGTAATCGCATAGCCCTGCGGGTATTCGCAGACGACCTTTATGATTTCTCCAAGATTTCCTTTTTCTACCATTTCTCGGGCAAGCTTAACCATTGGATAACCCGTATAGTTATGGGTTAACGCAAAGACCTTCTTGGTTTTTTTTATGATTTTTCTCAGCTCACGAGCTTGCGAAAGGTCAAGAGTAACAGGCTTGTCACAGATTACATTAAACCCTGCCTCAAGAAAAGTCTTGGCTACCTCAAAGTGTAGGTAGTTTTGAACCACTATAGTCACGAAGTCTATACGCTCATTCGCAGGAAGAGCTGCTTCCTTCTTTGCCATCTCCTTGTAGGAACCATATACCCTCTTGGGGTCGATAAACAGGTCTTTTCCGGATAGTTTTGATTTTTTCGGTTCGGAAGAGAAGGCTCCAGCGACGAGATCAATACCTCCATCGAGAGCTGCAGCGCGCCGATGAACGCCACCAATAAAGGCGCCACGACCGCCACCGACCATTCCCATGCGTAGTTTTCTTTTCATAATAATTATCTCGGGCTGGAGTTCCTTTTTTTACTGATTTTCCTTATCAAAGGCGGAATCGAAGGCGAGGCTACTGGGCTTGAAATCGACTTTTTTGGTGAACGCACAAGCTTCAGTAGCACCATGAAAGCGGTCCATTCGGCCATCCTCCCACTCGATGGAAAGGGGGCCTTGATAATTTATATCATTAAGGGCAACAATGATCTCTTCAAAATTGATGTCTCCATGACCAAGAGAGCGGAAGTCCCAAAAGCGACGTGGGTCTGTGAAGTCGGTGTGACCACCGAAGACACCAACTGAACCATCGCCATGACCCCACCAAACATCCTTCATATGCACATGGTAGATCCGATCAGAGAAATTACGGATGAATTTCACGTAATCGACTCCTTGGTATCCTAGGTGTGATGGGTCATAGTTGAAACCAAACCGCTTGTGGCCTCCGACTGCCTCGATGGCTCGTTCGGCAGATGCTATGTCAAAGGCAATCTCGGTTGGATGGACCTCAAGGGCAAAATTGACATCCAGTGCGTCAAAGGCATCTAGTATTGGACCAAAGCGGTTACCAAAATCTTCAAATCCTTTGTTCCAGTAATTCTGGTCAGTGGGCGGGAAGGCGTAGATGGAATGCCAGATACTGGAACCCGTAAAACCATTTACTGCCACAGGAAAGTTATTGTTTCCACCTGGTCTTGCATCGAAAAACTTTCTGGCGGCCTTGGCGGTGTCAATCATGCCCAAGGCTGCACGTTGACGAACACCTTCGGGATCTCCATCACCCCAGATTGCCGGAGATAGGATTGCCTTATGGCGATCGTCAATCAAATCACAGATGGCTTGGCCGACAAGGTGGTTGGAAATGGAGAAACATTCCAAGTTGTTATCTTGGAGGAGCTTCCATTTGTCCTGAACATAATTGTCACTGCCCAGTGCTTGATCGACGTCAAAGTGGTCGCCCCAGCAGGCAAGCTCGAGTCCATCGAAGCCCATTTCCTTGGCTTTGGGAGCAAGTTCGTTAATAGGGAGGTCGGCCCATTGGCCGGTGAAGAGTGTTACGGGTCTGGCCATGATCTATTTATAATAATGGGTTGTAGATGTGTTCGCAGTTAAATTATGAGATTTGCACGGGAGTTCCACTTTGAGCTGATTGATAAGTTGCATCTATAATTTTCATGAGTCCAAGAGCTTGGTCGGGGGTATTTAAGGGTTTTTCTTCATCATTGATGGTACGGATGAAGTTTTCCGCGGAACGTATGCGTCCCATATCTTCGCACGCTTCGGCAATAATAGTTCGATTAACAGAATTACCATTTTCCTGAACATAGAGTTCGCATGTATCGATCGCAGTCTCATCAAGTCCATCGGTTCCAAAAAGTCGCTCAACTTTGCCGCCAGCTTTACTGCCTTGGAAAACGACAGAAACTTCTTCTCGATGAATCATCTCCGCCCAAGAATTTCGAAAAGTGACAACCTGTCCTCCCTTAAATCTTATCATGGCGTGAACGGCACTTTCGACGTCTGTTACACCATCAGCTACATCAGGGATGCCCCAAGGCCCCTTGAAGCCCTTATTCTGAATAAAGTTGTCAAATGTCTGTGCAAGAACCCATTCAGGTTCAGGGCAACCCATAAAAAATAAGCCAAGGTCCAACATATGGAGGAGATCGATCAATGGTCCCCCGCCGGACAAGGCCTTGTTTGTAAACCATCCACCAAAGCCAGGAATACCGGTACGCCGAATCCATTGGCATTGTGCAGAATTAATAGTGCCAACATCCCCCGAATTAATATAATCCATCATGGCATAGGACTCTGGCCGGGCGCGATTATTAAAATTGAACATAAGCACTTTGCCTGCTTTTTCAGCGGCATCCTTCATTTCCTTGACCTCTTCCGCGTTTAGAGCCGGGGGTTTCTCACAGAAGACATGCATGCCGGCATCCATCGCCTGAATAGCCAGTGGCTTGTGAAATTTATTCGGGGTGATGATTGTCACGGCATCGATATCTGCTTCAGCCAACATTTTTGCTGGATCACTAAATGGCTTGGCGCCAAACTCCATGGCTGCCTTTTCTGCGGCGGCAAGGTTCATGTCGGTGACTGCAGTTATCTCGGCACCGCCTTGTATAAATCCGGCAGCGTGGTACTGCATCATACCTCCTGCGCCAATAATGCCTACTTTTATACTCATAATTAAATATTTGAAGATTGGGTTGTTAAAGGGTGGGTTGCCTTCTTCGGGGGACGATCCAAACTAGGAATGCTTATTTTGAAATCAACGGAAAAAAAGAATATCTAAAACTCACCATTTTTGGGGATTTCAACCTCTCAATTGTAGATAACCTCTGGAAATCGAATCGATGCCTGAACTCGCTGAAGTCGAATTTTACCGTAAGCAATGGAATACTGGGGTGGGGGAGCGGATAGAGAAAGTTCATGTCCACGCGCAAAAGCGTATTTTTCGAACAACTGACGCGCTTTTACTTGCCGATCATCTTTCCGGGAAAATTCTTCGTACTTCCCATGCCCATGGAAAGCAGATGCTTTTTGGCTTTTCAGGCGGCGTCTGGATCGGTTTGCATCTAGGTATGTCCGGCAAGCTTTTTTCGACAGTCAATAACTATCGTCCAGCCAAGCACGACCATTTGGTTCTTTTCAACAGGAACACAATCCTCGCATTTGAGGATCCTAGACAATTCGGGGCAGTACGTCTCCATCTTGGGGAAAAACATCCTGACTGGTGGACTTCCCTTCCCCCGCAATTACTGGATGATAATTTTGATATAAACTATGTCCGTGAGGCACTTCATCGCCGAGCTCGATCTGCCTTAAAGGCCATCCTTCTGGATCAACGTTTTTTCCCGGGCATCGGCAACTGGATGGCAGACGAAATTCTTTGGCGAGCTGGTCTCCATCCTTCTACACGAGGAGGAAAACTGACTGACACCGAATCACTTTCTCTCTATTTTTTTTCCAAACAAGTTTCAAGAGATGCATTGGATGTTATCAGTACCAACTGGGGAACACCTCCTCTTCATTGGCTTTTTTCTCACCGCTGGAAGGACGGAGGTATCTGCCCAAAATCAGGAAAACCACTTGTCCGTGAAACCATCGGCGGTCGGACCACTTGTTATAGTCCGACAGTGCAACCGCTTTTATGAAAGCAACCTTTCCGCTTGAGCCAGCGGCCTTTTCCCTCCAACAATAAATTCATAAAGCACAGAATTTTCTATTCCCCCCATCCTATAATCTTTTCTTCAACTATATCATGAAACCATATCCTATTTCTATAATTAATATTCTCATCTTATGGCTATTTATTGGTTGTGGGGAAAAACCTGGACAACAGGACCTCGATCCTGTTCCTGACGCCAAACCTGTTTCCCTTTCCCAGGCCCCCACCGTTCACCAATCGCAGGCTTCTTCTCCAGCGCATGGGATTGTCTTTAGAAATGGCCTTTATTATAAAATAGGCACAGAGACTCCTTTCGCTGGGAAATATGAGGAGATGTTTGATGACGGAAAACCACGATCCTCAATTAATTTTCTTAACGGGCAAAAAGACGGTACCGAAAAAGCTTGGTCAGAGAATGGAACCTTGGTTCTTGATGCTAATTTTTCAGCAGGTAAGCGTCATGGAATAACCCAGTCATGGAATGAAGATGGCCAGCTGATGACACAATCCCAATACCTTAATGACCTTCTACATGGACCATCCACAACATGGTTTCCCAATGGGCATAAGGACACAGAGGTCGTATATAAATTTGGAAAAATTGAGGGCAAGGCACTTTCTTGGCATTCCAGCGGAGAAAAAGCAAGAGAGACTGTGCATATCAATAATCAAAAACATGGTATTGAGACGCATTGGAATACTGATGGGAAGGTAATTTATCAGGCACTCTTTGATAATGGCCTACTTTCAAAAACCCTTATTAAACTCGAGGCGCCCTTGGAATATCCTAATCCAGAGGAAGGACAAAGCTCTTCGTTACAGTCTGAGCTGATTATGGAACCTCCTGAACCTCAGGAAATTCGCTTTCTTGCTTTAGATTCAGTCCAGGTCGTCGTGCGTTCAGAAACTTCAGATAATGTTCTACTTAGTAAGTCTTTTAAAAAAGATGAGAGTATTGTGCTGCCCATGAGTGGTAGCATAAAGATACTGACGTCTAAGGCTGAAAATTTAGTATTGTCCAAGGATGGTGCAGAAATGAACCTTGATGGAACAGGCATTCTCACCCGCAAGATCCTGCTCAAGCAAGATGGAAGTCTGGAAATCCAAGCCACTAATTAAATTTTAGTTCAACGTGGGCGTTCATTTGTGGGTTCTGTCATTTCCTGATACTAATCACTGAAGTATCTCATCAGTTTTAAAAATAAGGCGCGCAACCTACCCCAAGGTTGCGCGCCACTTTGATCATGAAGAAATGTGCGAAACCTACCCCAGAATTTCGCACAACCCTGTAAAACCACTTTATTTATTTCGCAAAATCAAGGGGAAAAGGGTTTCTATTGTTCGTGTTAATGGACTGGATGAAGTTCCCTAATCGACAGATTCGTTTTTTACTCTTCAAGAAAAGAGATCGGCTACCCTTTTAAGAGTTTGCGAGTTAGTTCATTGGAGAGATCGTAAGAATATCAGGCTCATCGAGAATAGTCCCTATATTATAAAGGGCCAACTCTCCCATTGTCCGACATTCCCGAAATATTTTGTTGTTATGATATCGAGTTAGCTCTTCTCGCAGTTGTTTTATTTTCGCAGGCGTAGATAGAGTATCTCCACACATGCAGATCATTAGATCATACATTTGCTGACGGGCAGAATTACAGCGTCGTTTAATCAGGGTACGTTCCTCTACTTGATATTGCCTAATAGTATCCTGATTCAGGGATTCTGTACACAAATCAACAATGGCGTTGTTGTCCTTAAAAAATTGAGGAAGGTAGAAAGAACGATTTCCTTCGTATGATTGTTGATCAAAATCTATGGCTCGAACACGGTATTGAGTTTCTTCAAAGTCAGGCGTCATATCCACGATATAATTATATGATCGCATATCCCCGAGTAGCCGGATAAAGCAACGCTCGTTGAACTTCACAAATTCCTTGGCAATACGTATTTTGTTTAGACCCGGGTGGTTCGTGTATCGCTTAATATATTCGTCTCCCGGAATGCCAGCAATATGCTCTTCGACGAGTGTGCCAGCATCGACAAGGTAGTTCATTGAGTTTGGCGACATTATATGCTCCAATGCTAGCCCGTAGATACGGGAGGCATCAGCTTGTTTAATATAATAATAGTCGTAGTTATCGTTGAACTGGTTAATGATACGAATGCGAAATGGACTTGAGTTACCAAAGGCACAAAAGTCGATTCGATCAACCATCAGGTGTTCAACTGCAGAAAGATCACCCCCCGTCTTCAGTCGCACATAAGTTTCACCAAGAGATTTATTCAACTGCTCCCAAACCTGTGGTTCATATATGGGGCTTTCCCACAGGGAGTCTTTTTGCCGGGTATCCAATAAGGGGTAGGAACTTTCAAAGTTTCTTAATGCATCATAGGTGACGGGCAGTTTCATGCACCGCCTGTTTTTTTTTAAAAAGCTTTCCAATTCCACCCCAACGGGGAAAAAAAGCTTTCGCTTTAAATTGGCGCCCATGAATCTGATTTCGCTCTTTCTGGCTTAGCCTGCCCGTCCTTCATCCGCCATCTTTTGAGCGATCATCGATATTTCCGCTGATTTGAAGGTATGTTCTTGGGTCATAGCATTATCTGTTCTATTTAGGCAGTCTAGAATAATCTGACCAAAAAATGGGAACGCAATCCTGCCTTTGCATTCAATGAGCTTCTCCCCCTGTCCATCCACAAGAAAAATTTTGTCAGATCCTCCACGGGTGACATCGCAGTATTTACGAACCTCCATCGTACCTTTCTTACCAACAACAAATACCCGACCATCTCCCCAGAAGCCAAGCCCGTCCGGGGTAAACCAGTCCACCCTGCAATAACAGGATGCTCCTGTATCTGCTGTCAGGGAAGCTTCACCAAAATCTTCCAGTTCAGGTTTGTCTGGAGACGCGAAATTCTCCACTCGTGCAGAGTTTACCTTGGCATCAGATGCCCCTGCGTATGTAAGGAACTGTTCAAATTGGTGTGAGCCAATATCTGTTAGAATTCCTCCATATTTCTCCTTCTCGAAAAACCAGTCAGGTCGCTTGTCTTTAGAGAGTCTATGCGGGGCCATTATTAGGACCTGTATAACATCGCCAATGACCCCTTCCTTAATTAGTTCCCCAGCATGAAATCCTGCTTCCTGATGCAGTCTTTCTGCATAATAAACCATGAATTTTTGGCCTGTCTCTGCAACTTTTTGCCTCGCGTCTTCCAATTGCTGAAGTGTGGTGAAGGGGGATTTATCCGTGAAATAATCTTTTCCCGCATTCAGCACCTCAAGGCCGATTGGCCCACGATCACATGGAATTGCCGCTGCCGAGACCAGATTAATCTCTCTATCCTCCAGAATCCTTCCCAAGCTATCAACGGCCTCCACTTGTGGGTATACCTCTTGGAATGCTTTCACTTTCTCTGGGTCCGGGTCATAGACGTATTTCATCTCCGCACCAGCTTCCAGCAACCCGTTACATTGTCCGTAGATGTGACCATGGTCCAGATGTGCCGCGGCGAACTTAAATTCACCTGGTTGGACCACGGGTTCAGATTTCCCTTTCGGGGCGTAGTTCATGCCTTCAGATCGTGCCATGGCTTTTCGGTAACGTTTAAATTTAATTTATAACATCAAGAGTCTCTTCTCCATTACAGGCCGGTCCCTAAATTTTGTCAATGAAAGGGCAGGGTATGATGCGATCCTTCATTAATTGAACAATTTCGTTTCTCTTCAGTCTGAACTTCGGTGGCCATTTCCAAGATTAATTAAATAGAGCTTGCAATATAGCTAGTTATTCACATTTCCTAACAAAAGGGGTCTTATCGTCCCTTGGGCACAAAAAAACAGACAATAGAGGAACATTTATTAGTGAGGAAAGGACGAATAGCTTGTCAGCATATACAGTTTTAATCGGATTCACAGCTTTGATGATTGCGGGTTGCGCTGGTTTCTTTAGCGTTATCGGCATTGGTGACCTTTTTGAAGGCAACGCGCCATGGATCAAGAGCGCAGTCATTGTGATGGCTGCAAGCCTGGAGGTGGGAAAGTTGGTGGCGGCTTCATTCCTATATCGCTACTGGAAAAAAAGTAGTGTTGGGCTGAGGGCATATTTGTTCGCCGCAGTGCTTGTCTTAATGGGGATTACATCATTCGGTATCTATGGTTTTCTTTCCAAGGCATTCCGCGACAATGATCTCAAGGTTGATACATTGCGCAATGCACTTGCGGTGCCGGAGGGCGAGATTGCCCTTCTTGACCAGCAGGCCACTATTTTTAGGAATGATATTGCCGGACAGCAGCAGAAGGTCACAGGGCATGAGAAAAAAATAGCAACCCATCAGGGAAATATTTCCTCTTTTGAGTCCAAAGTCGCAGAGAAAGAGCAGAGAATACAGGTTCTGGAGGAACAGGTTGAGGTTTTGCGGAAACAGACTCCATCCGCTGTTCCTGCAAATGAGAAGCAGATTGCTGATGAACGTACTCGCTTACTGGGCCTTATCTCCCAGATTCGTTCCCAGATAGACGATCGGGAGAATTCCAAACTCCAACACATCCAAGCGTCAAATAAGGAAATTGCAAACTATCAAAAGCAAACACTTTTGGCCAATGAGCGCCTTGTTGCACTGGACAAGACTGTACAAATCCTGACGGACAAAGGCCCAGGCGGCATTCTCAAAAATAATTACGTAAAGAAAGGAGAAGAATTGCGCCTTCAGCAAAAACCTGAACGCGATGCCATGCGTGGTCACATTGCCAAGATTAATGAAAACATAAAGATTTCACGTGACCGCCTTCAGGAAAACCTTTCGCGAGTCGATGTCAGGATTAATGACCTGGAGAATGAGATTGTTCAATACAACACGGCTATCGGAGAGCTTGCCAACAAGGCCAAGACTCTGGACATTGAGGCCAAAGACCAGCACAAATCCAAGATTGATTTTGTCCTAGGAGAGATCACCGGGGTTGAAAACGAAATCCGAGGATTAAAGGGAGAGATCCAGACTCAATATGCTGAGATTCGCAAGGAAGAGGATTTGATTCTTAAGGCCGAATACGTGATGCAGGATGCTACCACGGGCATTCTAAAAACAGAGACTGGAAAGCGGAAACCCAAGGGAGACATTCAAGTTATATTAAGTGAGATCGATCAAACCGAGATCGGAGCTTTCAAGTTTATTGCTCGCGCCTTTTTTGAAGATTCTATTGAGGCCGCCCAAGTTGCTGGTGGTAACACCGCGCTCTGGGAGGCAGAGAAGAAAGCGATGGATAGCGTGGTCAAATGGTTTATCCTTGTTATTGTTCTTGTTTTCGACCCTCTCGCGGTAACACTTGTTGTTGCCTTCAATGTCGCCCTTCTCAAGGACGGGGTTGAAAAAAAGGAGTTCTGGAAATTTGTTATTCGGCCAGTAATGGCTATTTTTGCGATAGGATTAATCCTGTTTGGATTTATCTATGTTCGCAATAGCGGTCTACCTGCTGACGGCTCATCAGAAGATAGAATGATGGTCGCAGATGAAATATCCGACCCAGATAGTTCTCCGACGGCCCTCGATAAGTTTCGACAGGCACTTTTCCCTGCGCAAAAAAAGGCCAGCAATCCTTCATCCAACACATTGGTAACGGCACCTTTGCTCCGTCGGATACCGGGGGATGCAGTTTTTGTCATGACCTTTCGAAGTTTTGATAAGGTGCTTGATAGCGTGGAGTTTGTGGATCTTCTTTCACATGGCTTATCGAGCTCTATCGCGCCAAATCTATCCCGGGAATTAAAAGAGATATGTGCCAATCCTGCAGGCTATGGAGTTGCCCGCGAACAACCAGCTTACTTTTTTTCAAAGTTTCCACCTGGAGATACGCCCAAAGGCCCCGGATCCTTGGCGACCTACCCGGCTTCTGGTATACTATTTAGCATCGAGCGCCCCGGTGCTCTGGAAGTTCAACTGGCAGATACCCTCCTGGGCACAATTGGCGGTCGTTGGCGTGTTGAAATAGAGAGTGGATTCAAGGCATTTTATCATCGGGATCGACGTTTGGCTGTTGCCTTCGATGAATCTGCGCTTGCCATCTTTGAGGATCCTCTCGGGCAGCTCGGCGATGCCGGCCTCCGTGACGAAATTAATAACCTTTTTACCGGAAAGTCATCATCCATGGCCACGAGCAAGACCTTTGTTCAGCATGCGCAGGATCGCTATCATCTGGGGCTTTGGTTTGATGGCACCGCCTTTTTCCGTGAGATGAACCGGGATGCGGCTGGCTCCCCTCTCTATGGTCGTCTTCGGAAATTCCTTGATTTCCAGAGCACTTATCAAATCACTTTTGACAAGGGAGTTGCCATGTTTGATGGCAAATATTTTTATAGGGAAAATCGTCTTTCTGATTCTGGCATCCTCTCACTCCGTTCTGCTCTGCAGGATATTCGTCCTGGCGATGCAAGCACCGCTCAGGATCAATTGATGTTACTTTGCGTAGAAAAACTCGATTACACCAGTTTCTGTCAGATTCTGGAAAAACCCGAGCCGGCACAAAACAAGTTTGTTAAACTTTTGGGCGCAAAGGATGCAATGGATGGCATTGTTTTCTCTCGAAATATTGAGACTCCCACAGAAGGTCGTTTCTCCCTGACAATGGAGTTGAAGGAAAAGAACCGAAGCAGCTTGTCTGCGATCTCCGAACTCATAAAAAAATCCATTAATACGGAAGTAACCAGCGTCGATTCGCAGGGCTCCAATTGACTCATGGCATCCGAAAACCTACAGTGTTTACTCCTTCTTCCAATTACTTTGTTCTGGCTAGGTTGCGCGTCTCAAAAGACTCAGACTACCGATCATCCGCCAACCTCGATTGATGCACCAAGTTTCGCCGAAGAGCATTCTACCCAGCTACCTATTGAACTTCATGCCGCAGGAGCTTCAAATGACGCTGAATCGATCGCCTTCCTGAGCGGGGAGCCTTTAAAATTTAATGGGCCAGCGGGTGTTGCCGGTCAACCCGCAGAAACCAAGGAGTCCACGCCACAATCGAATCACCCCTTTTTTCCTGCAGTCACAAAAAAGTCCATGCAAAGTCCTGTTTTTCCCGGAAGCAACTTTGGTCCCGATACAGCACGTAGCCTGAATGATGAGCGCCCTCTCGCATCTCTTGAACAACACTCCTTACCTCCTGAAAACTTGGTTGATTCAGAATTTCCCGGTCGTGCAGGGGAAGCTGGTGCGCCTTCTATTCCTTTAACCTCCCGACCCACTCCTGTGGTTCAGCCAGCGACGTCAAGAGAGGATGAAATTTCATCTACAAATTCACAGTCATCCCTTGTGGTCCACAACCAACGCCATGAAGTTCCAGATACTGAGCATGAGAAAGCTCAGGATGAGCCCCCAATCGCATGGCCTTGGATGAGCCCGGCAGATACACCAAAATCTATTGGAGGTGCTACAGAATCGCAACCCTTGGGAAACTTATTGGCTTGGCTCAATAAGCAAAATCCAGCGAAACCTAAAAAT
>JABJCN010000197.1 GCA_018668635.1 Opitutia bacterium | reverse complement strand
GCCATCTTGAGCCATGCGGTCAAGGTTTGGAGTCTCCACCAGTTTGTTGCCCTGGCACGCCAGGTCCATCCAGCCAAGGTCGTCGGCCATGATGAAGAGAATGTTGGGCTTCCCGGCCTTCCCCATGAGGAGGCAGGGTAAAAGGCACAGGATTACCCATCCCAGGTTGAAGGGAAATTGACGTTCCACACGGACGGCCCGGCGAGGCTTCTCCACCATTTGTTGGAGGCATTCCCCCGGTAGGGACGTTTCGCCGAAACGTCCGCCGGCCATGAAATATATATTCTTCATTGTTATCTTCACCTGCCCGCCGCCTTCAATATGAAATCCACGATGGGCTTGGGATCCTTCAGGCTATGCGGATGATGGCCGACGCCATCCTTGCGAATGACCTGGATCTTGCCGCCAAGCTTCTTGTAGCGTTCCTCAATGATATTGGTGTTCTCGGATACCGGCACCACGGTGTCCGCCTCCCCCACGACGTGGAGCAACGGGATGCCTGCCTTGGCCAGCGGCGCCAAGTTGTCGATGGGATTGCCCTTGAATTTTGCAGCCTCCTCCTCGGTGAGTCCGTAGGCCTGTTTGCAGCGTTCCCAGGTCGGTGGACTCCCCTTCCCCGTGCCTTTTCCCCCAGGCCAGCTCCGGATGTCACACACCGGCGCATCCGCATAAATGCAATGCACCTTGTCCGGGTTGGATGCCGCCCAGTTGAAAATGATGAGTCCGCCCCGGCTCATGCCTTCCAATACAGCCTTGCGGGAGAAACCCTGCTTCCCGACCAAGTATGTATAAAAGGCGTCCCAGCGCGCAACTGCCTTGGGGTTTCCAAACAGGTTGCCAACCTCGCAATAGACCACATGCCAACCACGCTCCAGCAGTGCCCGGTCCGTCTGCGGTTCATGCCCCCAGAACCTCGCCCGCCAAATCCACGGCTTTCCTTCCGCGACTTCCCTGGGTACCACGACCCTGCAGGATGCATCGCCCTCTCGGAAGTTGTAGAAATCATAACCCTGCCACTTGCCCGGTTTCCCGGGGAATTCAGCAAAAAGGAATATTGGAAGCAAAAAGGCGAGGAGAAGCGGGTTGTACAGTTTCATTGCCTCTCAGGGAATGAAAAGGAATGACCGAGGTCAAGCGAAGCTATGCCGGGCCGATCCCAATATTATCGAAATCCACTCTATTCATATTGAATCCAATTCATCCTTCCCTGCTGAAAATCTGTTCTTTCTTTTGAAAAACAACCGAGACAAGCAAAGAGATCACGATTAAAGATTCCACGCCCAATAGAGCAAGCAGGGTGGTCGTACTTCCATGAACAACAATCATGGCGATGCGAAAGATGGGCAGGATTCCTGAAAACACGGTCGTCATAAAGAAGACTCCCGGGAAGTATCTGGAATTAAACACCCCAATGATCATGGCAGCTCCCAATCCGATCTCCAGGCCACCATAAACAACCACATATTCCACGATACCACTCCCATGGAAGACAAAGCCAAGAGCAGAAGCAGTCTTTTCAGGCAACAATGTGCACCAGACTCCTAAAATCGTATAAATCAACCCGACAATCAAAAGAAGCAATTTATTCATGGTATTACTGAATGTCCAAAAAGTTGGGTTCCCATTCATTTGAGGTCAAGCATTCAGGATAATTTAAAGCAAACCGCTTGACCCATTACAAACCAAGCATCGTAATTACAAAACCATGGAGAAAAACCAAATAAACTTTTGCTTTACTCTTCCACTCTGCATACTCCTGACAGTCGCGAAAGCTACGGCAGACTGGGGGAACTGGCGTGGCCCAAATCATGATGGTATCAGCATGGCCAGGAATCTGCCTGATACCTGGAGTGAAACCGAGAACGTCCTGTGGAAACTTGCCCTTCCGGCAGCCGGTTCATCCACACCGGCGATCATGGGAGATAAAATCCTGCTAACCGTCGAGGTTAAAGGCTCCGTCCAACTGCTGTGCATCAGCACAAGCGGCAAAGAAATATGGAGACGAAAAGTATGCGAAGCAAAGGGTGGCCAGAAAAACGGGGAAAAGACCAATGCATCTCCGTCTCCCTGCGCTGACGAAAACAGCATATTTATTATGACCGGCACCGGCGAAGTCGTCTCATTTGATCACTCCGGCAAGGAGAAATGGCGCTTTAATGCGCAGGAACGCTACGGCAGGTTCAAGCTTGGATTTGGATTCCATTCCACACCGGTACTACACGAGGGGCGACTCTTCCTGCAACTGATCAACACCGCCTACCAGATCG
>JABJCN010000139.1 GCA_018668635.1 Opitutia bacterium | reverse complement strand
GGGCACGTGGCCAGGAACCTTGCCAATAACCTGCCCAATTTCAACACCCTGCCCGGTATCCTTGCCCGGATGACAAAGGAAGGGTTGCTTGGACGCAAGTCCGGCAAAGGATTCTACGATTACGAAACCCACCCCGAAAATCCCCGCCCCAACCCCGACCTTGCCAATCTCGGCTGGGTCAGCCAACCCCGGGTGCCATGGCATGAAATGCGTGACCGAATGATCTTCTGTATGGTCAATGAAGCCGCACGATGCCTTGACGAAGGTGTTGCATCATCCTCAACAGACATCGACCTTGCCATGGTACTCGGTACTGGTTGGGCCCCATTCCGGGGAGGCCCGTTGCGTTATGCGGAAAGCCTCGGCATCCCAGCCGCCATTGGGACCCTCAGAGACCTCGCCAGTACAGCCGGGCCACACTTCCTTCCCTCCCCCATCCTCGAGACCTTTACTTGGCAGAACCGAACATCCTATTCCATACCCAAGCCCAAGTCCAACCCCCAGCCCAATAAACAACATGTCCACGCTAATTGACACCTCCCGTATGTCCAAGGGCAAGCGCGACGCCCTGGAACTCACAGAAAATGCCCGCGACAAACAACCCACAAGACCCTCATTCGCCAGTGGACTTTTCCTTGGTCAGCCCGACCTTACTCCAATCAGTCCCTTCCCTGCACAGCATTGGGATGACAAAAAAGCAGGAGACCCCTTTCTTAAGAATCTCCGCTGTGTGCTGGATGAATATGTTGACGCTGACGAAATTGATCGCACTGGCGAAATACCCGACATCGTAATCGACCGACTTGCAGAGATCGGTGCATTCGGGATCAAGATTCCTATTGAATATGGAGGACTTGGACTTTCCCAGACCAACTATTGTAGAGCTGCCATGTTACTGGGCAGTCGATGTGGAAACCTGACCGCCCTCCTTTCCGCCCATCAATCAATAGGCATTCCTCAGCCCCTGCTAATGTTTGGTAACGAGCGTCAGAAAAAAACCTTCCTCCCAAGAGTTGCCAAGGGTGAAATCTCCGCCTTTGCCCTCACGGAGAAAGAAGCGGGTTCTGACCCGGCCCGCATGCAGACCAGCGCAACGCCAATAAAGGGCGGACGTTATTACCTCTTAAACGGTGAAAAACTTTGGTGCACCAATGTTACCCGGGCTGGACTGGTTGTTGTCATGGCACGTACGCCACCTCGCAAATCCAGACATGGAAAGCGAAGGCCAATCACCGCATTCATCGTGGATATGAAAACACCCGGCATCAAGGTTACCCATCGTTGTCGTTTCATGGGTTTGCGTGCCCTCTACAATGGGGTGGTCAAGTTCTATAACGTGAAGGTTCCACGAGAGAACATAATACTCGGTGAAGGCAAGGGGCTTAAGGTGGCCCTTAGCACGCTTAACACCGGACGGCTCACCCTCCCCGCCGCCTGTACCGGGCTGGCCAAGCAATGCCTCCATGAAACCCGACTCTGGGTCACAAATCGAAATCAGTGGGGATCTCGTATAGGAGATCATGAAGCGATCTCTGAAAAAGTCGCCCAAATGGCCGCTGACACCTTTGCCCTCGAGTCGGTTGTTCACCTCACCTCCGCACTAGTCGACGAAGGCGACACCGACATTCGTCTTGAGGCCGCCATGGCAAAGATGTGGGGCACCGAGACCGCTTGGCGGATCGTGGATGATGCCATGCAAATCCGAGGAGGTCGAGGCTATGAAACTGAGGCATCCCAAAGTGAACGCTCAGAGCGCCCCGTCCCACTTGAACGGTTTATGCGTGACGCCCGGATCAACACCATCTTCGAGGGATCCAGTGAGATAATGCGACTATTCCTCGCCCGGGAAGCCCTTGACCCGCACCTATGTCGGGCAGGAGCAGTACTTGATAGCAGGCTCCCATTCGGGAAACGTTTAAAAGCGGCACTAAAGGCCGGCTTATTCTACGCTGGGTGGTACCCCAGCAAGTGGCTGCCATTCAATTTTGGTATCCCCAAGAAAGTGCACGAATCGCTCCGACCCAATCTGGTGTATATCAAGGATACCAGCCGCCTGCTGGCACGCACCCTCTTCCATGCCATGGTTCGTCATGGTCCTGCATTGGAAAAACGCCAGCTGCAACTCTCCCGCATCGTGGAAATTGGCACAGAGCTTTTCGTCCTTACAGCAGCAACCCTCCACGCGGATCTCCTAATCCGTCGTGGACACGGTGAATACAGGCGTAAGGAGCTCGTGACCCTCGCCAACTACCTGCTTAAGCGAACCAAACTCAAGGTTCGCGCCAGCTTCGCTACCCTCAAGGACAACCTCGACCCCGAGACTAGGGAAATCGGCAAGGCGGTTCTCGATGAACAGTTAAGGGAACTGGAGGATTTACCAGGATAAGCCGTGTCAAAACGCTGGCTATGTACTGCCAATTCCATCCCAGAATCGACGAGCGCGTGCGGCGAGGGATTCCTTGCAGCTTTCCACCTCCTTCTGACGCTGACGGAGGTTTTCGTTGGCAATGGCAGAAAGGTCGTCGAGATTGTAAAGAAAAACATTTTCTAGGAGAGCGGCGCGCTGGTCGATATCCCGTGGCATGGCAAGGTCGATTAGAAACATGGGGTGGCCGCGACGACGGGCACGGGCAATTTCGATATCTTCGAATTGAAGAATGATATCATTGGCATCTGTCGCGCTGATCACAATATCGAATGTGTCCAACTGCTCTCTAAAATCTGTAAATGCAACGGCGGAACCCTGAAATTTCCGAGCAAGGTCGGCCGCGTTCCCAAAGGTTCGGCTTGTGATGGTGACAGATCGGCAACCCCGGCTTTGTAGGGATTGGACGGTGGCCTCGCCAACTTCGCCCGTTCCGATTATCAGAATACGACTCTTACTGAGGTTACCAAAGATACGGGTGGCCAGTTCAACGGCCACGTTCCCGATGCTGACATGTCCCCGACCTATACCGGTATGAGTACGGGCCCATTTCGCGGCCTGGAAACTCTTTTGAAAAAGCTGGTTGAGCATTGTCCCAACACTTTTACAGGCAACCGCATCAGCGTAGGCGTCCTTGACCTGACCGAGGATTTCAGTCTCACCAACCATCTGTGAATCAAGGCCGGATGACACCTCGAAAAGATGTTGAACAACCCCGACACCTTCCTGCCAAAAGGCAGATGCAAGAAAAGCATTGGCATCCAACGCCGAGAAACGGGATAGCCATTCATCCATCTCTGCTCGTGCAGTATTGCTTTCGGAGACCCCATAAAATTCAAGACGGTTACATGTATTCAGGATGGCCCATTCGCGAAGTGAGGAAAGCGCGGAAAGCTCTTGGGTGGCAGCCTGTACACCTTCTGCATTTAAGCTGATGCGTTCCCGAACCTCCAGTGGTGCGGTGTGATGAGAGCAACCAAGTAGAAACAAGTTTTGCATCGCAATCAAGTCTCCCTGGTTTTGTTGATTAACCCCCTCAGGCTTGGGATTGCCTGTGTATTTAAAAACCCGACCACTGGATCAGCTCCTGTTGCCTGGTTGGCTTGTACAGGTTTCCCCTTCCCGCTTACCGTACCCATTGAGACCATGGCCAACAGGAATGCAACAAGGCAGGCCCGGGCAAATTTCTTGGCATAGAGGCGTCGCATCCGGTGCAACGACCACAGGACCATATAGAGTATCCAGACACCTACGGTAACAACCAACTTTGGCAGAGCCACATTTTCATAGTCCTTGGCCCAGTGTATGGAACCAACGGCAATGGAGACCGACAGGAAGACCACGCCGACAAGGAGGAGCTTGCCCGCCGCGGCCTCCAGTTGGCTGATGGATGGAAAAAAACTGGCGATGGAGGACACTTTACGATGCCTTAGGGCTGAGTGTTGAACCAGGTACATCGCGGAGACTACCGCCAGTAGGGCAAATACCCCGTAGCTGAATATGGCCACGGCCGCATGAAGCTCAATCCACGGACTGGCAAAAAGTTTTTCATAACCCGGAGCCTTCCAGTAATGGTTGTCCAATCCGGAGGGCAAAAGCGATGCAAGGCTAAGCAAAACAGCCAAGCCGGCGGTGAACAGCCCCAGCAATTGGAGCTTAAAAACCAACCGAATGATAAGATAGGTAAGCACAAATGACCAGGCAATGAACTGGATACGCTCCATTCCATTACCCAGCGGGCAGGCATGCGTATCCATTCCGCGGAAATAAAGACCCCTTGTCTGCAGGAAAAAGCCAAGGCTAACAAATATAAGCAGAAGAAAAGAAGGATATCCGGCGCCTCTACGTGCCAGCAAGGAACCTCCCAAAAATGCCACCGCATAAAGCAGGGTCGCTGCCCAGAGCCAGGTTCTTGCCTCTGTGAAGTCCATTTTCAGGAAGCGAGTCGGCCAATCTGGCTTTCCACACCTGCATCCACCCAGTTGCGAACGCGCACCTCAAGAAATCTGATCCATGCGGGGTGTTCATTGAGACAAGGGACCAGCTTAAATTCCTTTCCGCCGGCGGCTTGATAGGTTTCCTTACCTGCGATGGCAATCTCTTCCATAGTCTCCAGGCAGTCCGTAACAAAGGACGGGCTAATCATCAGGAGTTTCCCAAATCCTTTGCGACCATACTTCTCCAAGGTTTGATCCGTGTAGGGTTCCAGCCAAGGATCCCGGCCCAAACGGGATTGAAATGCCACGCTGTATTTATCATCAGGGATTTCTGCTTTTTCAACAAATGCCTTGGCCGTTCGCAGGCACTGGTGACGATAGCAAGACGCATGTGCGGGGTGACAAGTCGCGCAGCAATCAGGAGTCACCATGCAATGTTCATGGGAAGGATCACTCTTGCGCAAATGTCGCTCAGGGATTCCATGAAAGGTGAAAAGCAAATGGTCAAACCCAGCATCCAGATCAGGCTGGGCAAGGGTAAAAAGGGCATCGATGTAGTCCGCATCCGCATAGAACGGCTCAAGCAGGGATGTCTGAAATGGGTGTCCCAACTCCTTGATCTGTTTCATGGTCTTGGCCACAACAGTCTCGTAACTAGACATTGCATAATGCGGGTAAAGCGGCATGATGAAAAGCTCTTTTACCCCGGCATCCTGCAAACGTTTCAAGGCGCCGGCAATATCGGGCTTCGCATAATTCATGGCCAGCTCGACCGGAAAATCAAAATGCTCCTGAAGCTTTGCCTGTACCTTGCGGCTTGTTGCAATCAGTGGTGAACCATCATCGGTCCAGATACTGCGATATTCCTCAACCTTTACCTTGGGTCGGTTTATGAGGAGCAATGAGACCAGCAAACGTCTAGCGATAAATGGCAGGTCAATCACGCGCCCATCCATGAGGAATTCATTCAGGTATTCACGGACCGCAGGCACAGTAAGCGCCTCCGGCGAGCCAAGATTCAATAATAATACACCTTTAGATTTGGACATAAAAACAGAACGTATTTTCCCATATAATGGATTAGGGAGCAAACTTTATCCCTACAGACAGAAAAAGAGGACGAGGCGAAATGTAGTTAAACAGATACTTGGCCCAAAAATGCTTTATCCTACAACCTCAGCAACCATTGCCTCAACACACTCAATCCTGGCCTGCGGAAGAATGCCATGACCAAGATTGAAGATATGCCCGGGACGTCCGGACAGGCTCTCAATAATTCGTCGGGTTTCCTTTTTGGCAATTTCAGGTAAAGTGTTGAGGATGACCGGATCAAGATTACCCTGAACCGCCATATCAGGGGGTAGTTCACGACCAGCCCTGGATAGATCAACAGTCCAGTCCATACTCAACACTTTGGCGCCAGTCGAGGAAAGGGCATCTAAATGGTGCGCCATCCCCTTGGCAAAAAGAATCACAGGGACCCGACCATTCAATCCATCAATAATTCGCCGAATCCATTGAAGGGAAAGTTGTTCATAGTCGTTTCCCTGGGCAGCAGAACCCCAAGAGTCAAAAATCTGGATCGCATCCACACCGGCATCCACCTGCATGTTAAAATAGTCTATGGTAGCCGTAGTCAGCTTCTCCATCAAATCATTAAAAGTTGCGGCAGACTCATGGACCATCGCCTTGATCCGCTCAAAATTACCCGGTGACCCACCTTCAACCATGTAGGTTGCGAGTGTCCAGGGTGAACCGCCAAAACCAAGAAGCGCCCGACCCTCCCCCAATTCTTTACGAAGAATTCGCAGGGCATCCGCAACATAATCAAGTCGTCCCGGCACATCCGAACCATCCAACCTGGCCACATCAGTTGAACCCTCAATGCGATCCCTAAACCCGATGCCTCCCTCCTCCTTGAAATAATAAGGCTGCCCCAGTGCCTCAGGGATAACAAGGATGTCAGAAAAAACGATGGCTGCATCAAGAGGAAAACGTTGTAGCGGTTGCATTGTCACCTCAACGGCCAGTTCAGGTGTTTGCGCCATCTCGGTAAAGGAATACTTCTCCTTCAGGGCCCGGTACTCGGGCAGGTATCGACCAGCCTGACGCATGAACCATACCGGTGGACGATCCAGTTCTCGACATTCAACTGCAGCAAGAAATCGATTACGTGAATTCATAAATAAAAAAAGGTTAAATATCTGTTTTTGAGTCTACATCCCAATTGACCCAGTCTTGTGGTTTCAGGAAGATTTCATACAGAGTGGCCTCAGGAGAGCCCGGGTTGGGTTCCCAATTATAAATCCACCTTACCAATGGAGGCAGGGACATCAGTATTGACTCAGTGCGTCCACCGGATTGCAGCCCGAAAATTGTGCCACGATCCTGGACAAGGTTGAATTCCACGTACCTGCCACGCCTGTAGAGCTGGAACTGCCGATGCGAATCGTCCCAGGGATGACCCAGACGACGCTCCACGACAGGCAGATAGGCTTCCAGGAAATGATCCCCCACGCTCTGAAGAAATTCCAGACTTTTTGCAAAGGAACCCTCAAGTTGAAGGTCATCGAAGAAAAGGCCGCCTATCCCGCGGGACTCCCTACGGTGATTGATGAAAAAATACTCGTCACACCATTTCTTAAATCGCGGGTGCAAATCCGCCCCGAATGGGTCGCAAGCATCACGGGCAACACGATGCCAATGGACGGCATCTTCCTCAAATCCATAGTAGGGGGTCAGGTCAAACCCGCCGCCAAACCACCAAGCTTCCACCTCCCCTTTTTTCGCATGGAAAAAGCGAACGTTCATGTGGGTGGTTGGAACGAACGGGTTCCGTGGATGAATGACAAGGGAGACCCCCATTGCCCGAAATCCCGCCCCGGCCAATTCCGGTCGAGTGGCGGTGGCTGAGGGAGGTAGGTTCTCCCCGTGTACATCGGAAAAGTTGACCCCACCTTTTTCAAAGACCTGTCCATCCTCCAGCACACGGGAAACTCCCCCACCGCCGGATTCCCTTTCCCAGGTATCCCTGGTTGTTCCTGCCTGCGGGTCCATTCCAAGTAGCGCATCCATGATACGATCCTGCAGGTCCAGCAAGTAGGTTTTGACGAGTTCGGGTTCAGGCTTATCCATAAAAGATTATTAATAAATCTGGTAACCCATAGACATGACGCAACACCATTTACAAGGGAAACGCATCGCAATCCTCGGCGCAGGGTGGCTCGGCACACACCTGGCAGGGCAGGCAATCAATCACGGCATGCATGTAAGTACCCTGACAAGAAACCCGGCAACCTCAGAAAAACTTTATGATCTCGGGGTCCATCAGCCCATTACAGCACAACTGCATGAAGCAACATGGCATAATAAACTTCTTCGCGAGCAGGACTTTGTCGTCAACTGCGTGAGTTCAGCTGGTGGAGGGATTAAAGGGTACCGGCTCTCCTACCTGGAAGGTAATCGCTCTATCCTTGCCTGGGCCGGCAGTAAACACCCAGCTAGCTTCGTCTATACAGGCAGCACCTCCGTGTACCCGCAGGTCGATGGCCAAATTGTTGATGAAACTACATCCACGGAAGGAGCTTCCGAATCCGGTCAGGTACTACTTGAGACCGAGAGGCTGATCAGGGAAAATTCCCTTTTCGCACGGAACACCATCCTCCGGCTCGGAGGCCTCTATGGGCCCGGTCGGCATTACCTTCTGGATCGACTAAAAGAAGGGGTGAAGGAAATCCCCGGAAGTGGTGACTCCCTCCTCAACCTTCTGCACCTAGACGATGCCTGCTCAGCCATATGGGCAACCCTCTCTCAAGATGGCAATGACAGCCGGAAACCCGTTGAAATCTTCAACGTCACCGACGGCAACCCTTCCACCAAGGCGAATATCGTGGAATGGTTGGCGGAACAACTGGGATGTCCCACTCCCCTCTTAAATCCCAATGCCCAATCCGGCCGCAGTCTAATCAGGAACAGCAAAGGAAAGGCTCCAAACCGCAGGATCGACAACCGCAAGATTCGGATTGAATGCGGCTGGGCACCGACCCATCTCACCCACCGCGATGGCTACCGGGATCTCCTTCCATAAAATTCTTCAGTGAAACTTATCATCCAAGTAGAGAAGATAAGCAACCCGTAGCAGAGTGTGTGCATAAATCAAAAAACTTCTACTTGCCTCGAACAAATTGGCAACCCAACCTGCTGGCTTTTAAATTCTAACCCTAAAATTTTATAAAATCATGGCCGGTGTCGGAAAACTTCTCAAGCAAGCGCAAAAGATGCAGCGCAAGATGGAACAGGTTCAGGAAGAACTTGCTCAGAAAGAGATAGATGTCTCATGTGGAGGTGGTGCGGTAAATATCAAGGTGAACGGACAAGGAGAGTTCCTCGCCCTGTCAATTGACCCTGAGTTCCTCAAGGAGGATCAGGAGTTTGTGGAAGAGACATTACTGGAGGCCATCCGTGATGCGGCAGGCCAGTCCAAGCAAGTCAGTGAGGATGCAATGGCCGCCGTCCAGTCAGGAATGGGCATTCCCGGTCTGATGTAACTTTTCTGGTTCCCTGATAACCGGGAAAAAACGAGGACTCTAATGACACCCGTATTTGATGAACTCCTCAAGAACCTGAAGCAACTGCCAGGGCTTGGTTACCGTTCAGCTGAAAAGATTGCCCTGCACCTGCTGGTGGAAAAACCTGATCGTATGCAGCGGTTAGTGGACTCTCTGCAACAGGCAGGAAGTGAAATCCGTCGATGCGCCTCCTGCGGAAACCTTGCCGAGGAGGAGTACTGCCCAATCTGCCTCGACGAATCAAGGGACACATCCGTCATCTGCGTGATCGAGCAGGTGCCTGACCTTGTAACAATGGAGCGATCTGCCACCTATCGAGGACTCTACCATGTCCTTCATGGGAAACTATCACCAGTGAACGGCATTGGTCCGGAGGAATTGAACATAAACTCAATAGGTGAAAGAGCTGCGAATGAAAATGTCCGGGAGATTATTCTGGCTCTGCCAAATGATATCGAGGGCGAGGCCACCTGCCACTATATGCAACAGCGGTTGCTAGAAGGACAAAATGTGAAAGTTTCACGCATCGGGTTCGGCATCCCAAGCGGTGGCGGGGTCACCTACGCCGACCCGGTAACCCTGCGTAGTGCAATAGAGGGCCGGACAAACTATGATTGATTTTGCGTTGGACAATCCCGGAAGTCGGTCTTTGGGTAGCTCAATATTTCCTGAAAAAGCGGGCATAGTTTAGTGGTAAAACGTGAGCTTCCCAAGCTTGAATCCCCGGTTCGATCCCGGGTGCCCGCACCAGTCCGCTTATAGCACTGAAGAGAGACCTTATGGAATGTAGCACTTCGGTTACTTGGACAAATATTTAATCAAAACATCTAGAGTTTTCCCCTTGTTTCCTGAAATATTTTTTTATCTAAAAAAAAGAAATTCTATACTGTCACCTTTCCCTTTTAGGCACTTTCGAGAAAAAATCGCGATCGTCGATCCTGTGTTTGGGAAGGTTCTCTAAAAAGATTCCTTACCGGAGGATAGTCCTAAGGCATTGTCAGAAATTGATATTGCAGTTCGGGAGTCTCTCATTGAGTTCGTCGTCACGGGATTCGAAACAATATCTCCGCCCTCAGGCACAGCATTAATCTCCTTCAATTTACGTCTGAAGATGATCGACATATCTGCGATGAAAAACCACTTGATCCCATCCCGCAATCTAACCTCGATGCCAGAATTTTCTACCCATCAACCAGCTTCTTCCTGCCGTCATCCTGGGCCAGATCTTGAAATTCGTCGCCTATTGCTTTGATGACTTTGAATTGGTTTCGATAGTGGAATCACCAATATCCGCAACAATCAGCGCAGCTTCTTTCCAAAATCTGGCGCCAACAAATATTAAAGCTGAGATAATTAGACCGCCGGTAATAATTCCGAGTCCGGCAATCCATGAAATCCACAATTCCCCAAAAATATTCTTCACACCCAGGTGGAGACCCGAGGAGACTGCGCCAAGTCCGTTCAATGCCGCGAGCAAATAGCCGAGAATGGTAATGACGGTAATTGTTCCCCTGTAAGTCGGGTAAGCTGTGTTTGCTCGAATTTGTTTCAAGTATTGTTGTTTGCCTGCGGTTATTGATTCCTTTTTTGATGATGGTGTTTTTGCTTTTAAATCCCGCGTCTTCTTTTTTGTTGGCAGCGCTTGTTTTTTTGATCTCGCGTCTTTTTGTACCGCCCGTTTCTGGCTTACAGGGGACTGTTCCGCCTGTGTCACGGAATCACCCCCATCGGCAAACCCTGGAACCTCTGCAATTGTCACCCAGGTCTGCTCGTCAAAACAAGCATAGTCACCCGTTAAGAAATCACCCTGCTGAACATACTCCCTCAACTGCTCGACGGTGTACGGACCGAATTGCTCCCCGTCTTTGCTAACGTGTACCTGCATTGACGATAAAGCTGTGCAAGATTATTAATAAGTCATGAACATGGTAGCAAGTGTAAGTACGAGCCGCACAGGAACTACGAGGTTGTCTTCAGGCATGTCCAGAGTTGATCCTGCAGTCCAGAAGTGCCTGAACGAAGGTCATCGACTACCCGGTTCGATCTCGGGTGCCCGCACCAGTCCGAAGGATGAAAACGGTTACTTAACCGCGCGATAAAAACGCATCCAGCCAGTCTGAAGGTCATCGAGCGTCAGGGAACCTTCCACGACAAATTTCCGTCCGCTGGAGTTTTGATGATAAATCCTTACAACCTTTCCACTGTTTTCCACCTCGGAGACGACTGCGGTGTGCTGCTTGAAGCCCATCGTGTAATATCCCCGTCCACTGGCTTTTTTGCCCTTCATCTTCGCATCGCGGAACTGGATAATGTCCCCGGGTTTGATATCCCTTCTGCTGCCCGTCTCCTTTGGCCCGCACTCCGTGACTTCCAAGAACAGGACGAGCCTGCCCCAGCCGCCAGAGGCGAAATCTGAATTTTTCTGACGTGACCTGGCTCCAGCGGCCTCGAGTGCGTAATTCGCCAATGCGGTGCATTGACCATTACCAACCTGCTTGCCCATATTCTCCCTGCAGAACTTGACAATCTGGTCGTTTGACGAAGCAGCATCACCTAAAATGGGAGGCAAAAAAGACAATAGAGGGAAAAAACAGTGAATCGTTTCATGGACTCATTGTTTGATTCATTTTATTTAAATTCAACATAATATGGATATGGTTATAAATTCAAGGAGTCCGAGATGGCACATGAACAAATCGAACTCACAGAAAATGGAATCAGGAACACACCGCATACGTTGGTCTTTTGGGTCGACATGGGTTAAGGTATTACAGACCATCAGCAAAACAATCCCTTAAAAAAATGAAGTACGAGATCATTGGAGCAGACGGCAAGGAATATGGCCCCGTGGATGGAAAACAACTCCGGGAATGGTTGAACCTGGGGCGTGCAGACCAGAGAACACAATGTCGCATGCACGGTGACTCAGAATGGAAAAACCTGGAAGGTTTCCCTGAATTCAAGGACTGCTTTGGGGTATCGGTGGCTCCCCCTCCGCCACCGCCGCCATCCGGTCAGGTGGCTCAGGTAAGCCAAACGGACCCGGTACGGGAGTGGACCTACGAAGCGCTTCGAGAACAACTGCTTTCTAGGAATGTAACATTCTCAATAGGCTCTTACTTTGGCCGGGGTTGGGCCCTTGCAGGAAAGAGGTTTGGGCTGCTACTGGGTGCAACCCTGCTGATGGGATTGATAATACAGGTCGCCAGCGTAGCGGCGATCGTTGTGCAGGGACCACTTATGGGAGGCGTTTTCTGGATATACTTAATGGTTTTACGTGATAAGGAAACCTCGGTCAGTGATCTTTTTGCAGGATTCAACCACTCCTTTGGAAAACTTTTCCTCGCCTGCCTTTTTATCCTATTGCTGACAATCGGATGCATGATACCAGGACTTTTGGTATTGTTACCGGGTGTATTCATGACGATGGAAAGTGGAGGTGGCGAAGTAGCGGTCCTGATAATGTCAGTTGCAGGATTGTTGGTTTTTTTCCCAGCCATATTTATCAGCTACATGACGTTTTTTGCCTACCCGATTGTAATGGAGTACCGAATCGGCGGCTGGGACTCGGTTAAATTGTCCTTTGTGGTCTGCAAAAAATATTGGCTTGCCCTCGGCGTGCTTTCCTTCCTGAACGGCATGATAGTAATGTCGGGATTGATCCTTTGCATCATTGGCATTATCCTGACAATGGTCTGGGGGTATGCTATCATGATGGTGGTCTATGACGATTTGTTCGGCAACGCGGAGTAACCCGCTTTATGGCAGACCGCAGTAAACGGGTAACCTGCCTGACGCTGAACCTGCTTCTGCCCGGATTGGGATCGCTCCTGGTACGCAAGTATGCGGCGGGCATCATGCAAAGCCTGATCTCCATGGTGGCAGCGACCCTACTCATAGGGGCAACCATCGACCTGTACGCCTATCTGCAGGAGCTTACCAAGATGGAGCACCTTGAAAATGTGCCGATGTCACCCCTCGAGAAACCCTTGATCTTGATGGTCTCCGGAATTGTCCTGTTCAAGATATCCTGGATATGGGCACAGGTGACCACCGCAGGACATATGAAGGCAACCAGACACCCACCAATCCTCAAGCGGACAAAGGGTGCATCCCCAACAGATGCGTAGAAGAACAGGCTCTTGGACTAGGGCCGATTGTTCAACGTGAACAGGATGCCGAACAGGAGGCAGGTATTTGCTGCATGAAAATAACTGCTGATCGATGTTACGCCGGGGATAAGACCCATATCAACGTACTTATGCAAGGCCCCAAAGATCACAAGTAGTAACGCAAGAATCCAGCTAAGCTTGACAATATTTTCTTCCATTGATCGTTGTGGAGAAGAGATTCGAATTGAATAGGAAATTGAAGGCTTATACGAATTCGGTAAACACTCAATACAAAACCTTAAAAATTAGCCCAAAGAAAAGAGAAACAAATGGCCAGCCTTTTCTTCTATTACTCTTCCATGAACGCTGGGAAATCCACCACCCTGCTTCAATCAAGCCACAACTATCAGGAGCGGGGGATGCGAACGCTTATTCTCACGCCGGAGGTCGATGACCGCTTTGGTCAAGGGATTGTTCGCTCAAGGATCGGGCTTGAAGCAAAGGCAGTTCTTTTCTCAAAGAAAGAAGATTTACTACAGGTAGCAAAGACAGAGCTTGAGACCGGAGCCCTGCACTGCGTACTGGTTGACGAAGCTCAATTCCTAACCCAAGATCAGGTAAGCCAGCTCTGCAGGGTCGTCGATCAACTGGAGATTCCCGTACTGGCATATGGAATCCGCACTGACTTTCAAGGTGAACTCTTTGAGGGCAGTCACCACCTGTTGGCATGGGCTGACAATCTGGTTGAAATCAAGACAATCTGCCACTGCGGAAGGAAGGCAACAATGGTAGTCCGTCTGGATGCAGATGGAAAGGCCGTGAAGGAAGGTACCCAAATCGAGATTGGGGGGAACGATCGCTACCTATCCCTATGCCGCAGGCATTTCCATGAGATGCGGGATGCAGAATAAACTTGATCAATGCGCGAAAATTTTCGCGAAGTAAATTACCCCTTGGAATTGCCTGTTTTCTTTTTCCATGAGGCAATGGCCCCTTTGGGGTTGCGGGAAACAACACCTCTACCATCAGTGGTAATCGTCTTGCCGTCCGGGCCAACAATAACAAGAGACGGGATACCCCGAACCTTGAACTTCTTCTTGAGCTTGTTGGCTGCTGCAGAATTGTGCTCCACGGTCACCCACTGCATCTTATACTCGTTCATATAGTCCTTCTGCGCCTTGGCATTCCGGTCGGAACTGACAAAGACGACCTCGAAATCCTCCTGGTTGGCGTCACGAAAGTTAACAAGGCTGGGAGTGAATCCACGACAAGGGGGACACCATTTAGCAGAAAAATAGATACCTACAATTTTCCCCTTCAGTTTATCCCGTGAGACTTCCTCACCTTTAGCATTTTCAAGTTTGGAGGGGATCAGGTCATTTAGACCGGCAGATGCATTCGAGACAGCTATGCTGCTAATCAGGGTGAAATATATAATTTTGAAGATCGGGCTCATAATGATTTGTAGTTTGAGATTATGGTATTTTGAAAAAAATCACTCATTGGGAACTAGAACTTCCCAGTTAATCCCCCCATCCTCACTTTTTCGAAGTCCGGTGGAGTCAGCAAGATAAACAGTCTTTCCGTCTGCACTGCAGCATACAGAGCTTGCAATATTGATCTGCAATTTTCGACCGGAATCATCATCGATATCGTGCTCAGTTGTGACGAAGGGCGGGGTAGACATATACTTCTTGCGCATGGAAATTAAATTACCCCAATGTGTGGCATGGTAAAGAGAAAAAAGCATGAAAACTCCGCCATGGTTGACAGGTCGGTGCGTAAGTGAAAATATTTTTGAATTAATTTTAATCATCCAACGTGAAGACCCATTTTGACAGGACCCTTTTAGACACCAGCAGCGAAAGCAGGGCTTGGATTCTCGGGCTTACTTATGTTGGTATTATCGTAGTCATCGGTCTTTCAGGAATGCATTTATTGCAAAAACCTTCACAGAAGGTCATTGCAGAAACGTCCTCACAGGAACCTCAAACCAGCATTGAAGCCCCCATAACGACAATCCCCAAGCGCCCCCCCATCGTAATAACTGAAAAACCCGCTGAACCCACAGTACCCACCAACGACACCCCAGATATCACAACACCAATTGCTCCTGCTTTCACTTCAACAATTGATCCACAACCTGAATCAATTCCTCAATCTCCCCAAAAAACAAATCCCCCGAACAATAGTATACTTCCAAAACTGGAGACCAGGTTCGCACCACCCCCGCCAATACAAGCCGATAGTTTCTTCAATAATACACTTGTCAGAATCTACAGACAGAAGCACCCGGATGACCCCATGACAAATCGAGAACTAACTGAGACCATGGGTGATCACTACAAGGTGCGTGGGACTTTCATAGCTTATGCAGAAAAATTTCCTGACTGGGCGCAACACTACAACATGATAAAGAAGGAAAAGGGGGGAGAGTGACCCGGAAATTCGGCGTCAATCCCGCCCTTCTCGCCTGCCTCCTGTGCATCCTCCAGACGACGGCAAAAGGAACATTTTCAATTGTTGCTTATGACCCGGGAACAGGTGACTTGGGGGTCGCTGTACAAAGTAAGTTTTTTGGCGTAGGTAGCGTAGTGCCATGGGCGGAGTCCGGCATCGGGGCGGTTGCCACACAGGCACGTGCCAACGTCCGCTTCGGTCCACTGGGGATAAAACTAATGAGTGAAGGTCTTGCTCCGGATAAAATCCGTAAAGTTCTTATTGATGGAGACTCAGGTCGAGACATGCGACAGTTCCTAATAATTGATGCAAAAGGTCGCACGAGCGCCCACACAGGCAAAAAATGCTTGGACTGGGCAGGACATCGCGAAGGTAAGAACTTCGCCGTTGCCGGCAATATCCTTGCCGGTGAAGCGGTTGCAACATCAATGAAGGAAGCCTTTGAAAAAGCCCGGGAGAATGGCAAAGGGGAACTTGCCGAATGGCTCGTTTCAGCACTTAAAGCTGGCCAGACCGCCGGTGGAGACAAACGGGGCAGGCAGTCCTCCGCTCTTCTTGTCCTTCGTAAAAATGGAGGTTATGCAGGAAGTTCCGACCGATATGTGGACCTTCGCGTGGAAGACCATGAAAACCCAATTGTGGAACTGGAACGATTACTGCAAAAACATCGTCGATTTTATGGACCTCCAATTCGGATGCGAGAAGCTGGTCCCCAAGGGAATTGATTGTTTACTGGAAACAAAAAACTACCTCAATGCCCTGCCAAGCCAAAGGGAAGCCGAGAGGTCCGAGGGTTGTGACAAAAGATGCCGAAGACGATTCGTATCCTCCATGGTGCGCAAACCGCGCTTTTCATCAACGCATGTAAAAAGTGCCTCTGCCAGACTTGTTGCGGTGGCCTCACCCTGGATAAATTCGGGATACATAGGCTTTTGCAGAAGTAAATTTGCAATCCCCAGAAAAGGAACCTCGACCAACGCCTTTCCAATCAAATAAGTCATGGGGTTCGCCCTATAAGCGATGGTACCCGGAATACCTGCAAGTGCACAGGTCAATGACATCGTACCTGAACTGGTAAGGACCGCCCGTGAAGAACAGCCCTCGGATGATGCGACCATGTCTACTGGAAGACCAACCGGGATCATGCCTTGTAGAAATTCACGTATTTCCTCACTGGGAAACAACGTGACAGCCCGAGCGTCTGGAAACCTTCTTCTGAATAAAGAGAACGCTGCCAGTAAAACCGGAAATATACGACTCACTGCAGTCTTTCTGCTACCTGGCAGGAGAAGGATCGGTCCATTGGGGTCATGCCTTAAAGGATTCTTGTATCCATCAGTCATGAACGGATGCCCCACAAATTGAACATCAAGATTTGTATCACCAAATACCTCCTCCTCAAAAGGAAAAATGACTCCCAACCCGTCCAACCAACGCCCCATATCAAAACGACGCCTGGCCTTCCATGCCCAAACCTGTGGACTGATGTAATAAAAAACCCGTAGTTCCCCACCACCCTTGCAGGAAATTCCTTCCTGAAATAACTTCCTGGCAATCCGCAGATTAAGCCCTGGGTAATCAACCAGACAAATGGCCCGGGGTTGGTACTGCCGAATCCATTCAAGGATTTTTGCAAATAGTTCCCTGAAAAATGAAAAAGACTTCAACACTTCAAAGACTCCCACCACCGAGCTCGCAGTCAGGTCATGTAACAATTGCGCACCCGCCGCCTCAAGATGCTGCCCCCCTAGAGCAGCCACTTTCAGGCCAGGCTGTTCTCGCAGAAGACCCTGAACCATTCGGCCTGCATGCTCGTCTCCGGAATGTTCTCCTGCAATAACCAAAAGGTCCACACGCTCTTTCCCGGGCGCAGACAGCCCTTTTAATAAGCTGGCAACCTGTTTGTTTTTAGTCATGTCAACTACGGCGTACGCATCGTTTTGCCCTTGCATCAAATCCGACCCCGACGAAAACTCAACGACCAATCCATTAATTTTCCGGTATGGCCACAACAACCATCGAAAACTACGTTAAGGAAATCTTCTTTGCGGAGCAGGAAAACCCTGGCAATCCCGTGCCTATGGGAACCATTGCAAAGGCTCTAAAAGTAGTCCCGGGAACAGCTACCACCATGGTAAAGTCCATGGAGCGGAACAAACTCCTAAAATACAAACCCCGTATCGGCGTCACCCTGAGTGGCAAAGGCCGGACACTTGCCATCCGCATGATCCGTAGGCATCGACTTATTGAGGTCTTCCTGGTGAATGTCCTCAAGCTCGACTGGGATGAAATACATGAGGATGCCGAGGAGCTGGAACATGTTGTTTCTGATCGTATCCTCGAAAAAATTGATGAGCTCTGCGGTTACCCCGAATTCGATCCGCATGGCGATCCAATCCCATCTGCGGACGGCACATTCAAACCCGTCAAGCACAAGAACCTGATGGAATGCCCGACAGGAAGACAATTGGCCATCCAGCGTGTCCTCGACCAGGAAGCATCCTTCCTCAAGTTCGCCATGAATAACGGACTAACCCCGGGGGCTAACATCCAGGTGGTTGAACGAAACCCCATCGCGGAAGCCATCACTATCCTGCTTGATAAGGGCAGGCAGCTTTCGCTCGGGGCAAAGGTCGCCGAGAAAATCCTAGTCGCTTGAGAGCAAACTTGATGGACCCCACAAATTTACATGAATTCTTTACACCTCTCGACTGGGCCGTTGTCTTTGGCTACCTCTTGCTGACCACCCTTGTGGGGCATCTGCTTCGCGGGAAACAGTCCAGCATAAGAGACTTCTTTCTTGCCGGCAGATCCCTCCCCTGGCAGGCCGTTTCCGGGTCTATTATCGCCACGGAGATCAGCGGGGTCACTTTCATTGGTGTACCAGGGATGGTTTATGCAGCAGGAGGCGACTTCACCTACCTGCAATGGGGAATTGGATCGATCATTGCCCGGGTCATTGTTGGGTTGTTTTTTGTCCGCGTATTTTACGAACAGGAAATCTATAGTCCCTATGACTACATGGGCAATCGCCTAGGCGAAGGAGTGAAGCGTCTGGCCACGGTCATCTTCGCCATAGGGAGTATCCTTGGCCAAAGCGTACGTGTACTTGTAGCCGCTCTGGCACTAAAGGTCGTGACCCCCCTGACTTTTGACCAATGCATCTGGATTATCGGCCTATTTGCTGTTGCATGGACCCTAATGGGAGGGATGCAGACAGTTATCTGGACAGATGTTATGCAATTCTTTCTGTTCATCGCCGGGGCAATCTTCTCACTGGGTTGGATCTTTTGGAATCTCGATGGGGGATTGCATACCCTGACAACGACAGCCGGAGATGCCGGCAAGTTTACCCTGTTAAACCTATCAAGGGATCCTGCCGTTGGGTTTACCCTTTGGGTCGCTATAATAGCCGTCCCTTTCCAGAATCTCAGTGCCTTTGGTGTGGACCAACTGAACGCCCAGCGTATGTTTTGCTGCCGAAATGAAAAGGATGCACGCAAGGCCATCATCACCAGCTCTGCGGCCTTGCTCGTAACCCTGCTTATGCTTTTGGTGGGCACTGGCCTCTTCACCTGGTATGCGCATAATGACCCAGGGGAGGTAATGCACTCCTTCTTTGCAAAGGATAGCAACATTATCTATCCAGTGTGGATCACCACCTCCCTGCCGGTCGGTCTCCGTGGACTGATTCTGGCAGGTATATTCGCAGCAGCCATCTCAAGCCTTGACTCCATCCTCGCTGCCCTCTCCCAGACCACCCTTTCCCTGTTTAAGAAAACAGATACCCTTTATAACGAAGAAAGCCGGAAAAGTCTCCTGAAGATATCGCGGGTTCTTGTCGTTGCCTGGGGGATTGCCCTTTCAGCCTTCGCCATCCTACTGGACAGCCTTCGGGGCAACGTGAACATGGTGGTGCTGGCCTTCGGCATGATCTCCTACACCACGGGACCATTGCTTGGCATGTTCCTTGCCTCCCTGCACGGGAAGGCAACTGCCCGTGGCCTCACCCTCGGCTTCGTGCTGTCCTTCCTCCTCGTCCTGTACATTCGTACCGACCTGTGGAACATCCTCATTAATTTTAAAATATACACCCCAGAGAAGATCGCAGGATTTGCACCCTTCACCGTAAACGAGGCCGGCAAGCTTGCCTCCAAGATCAACGCCGCCTGGGCTTGGCCAGTTACTGTATTCCTGACCTGGGGGTGCGGCCTGCTCCTTGGGAAAAACAGAATTCCCGGAGAGCATCGAAACTTGCCACGGTCCTGATTGCCTGATGTTGGATATTTTCCCTGTTCCCAAGTCCCTCAATTATACGGGAGGCCACCATACTAAAAACGCCAACCCCATTCTCGAAACAACTTCGGCCCTTCAGCCTGAAGGCTACTCGCTCACCATAGAACCGGAACAAATCAGGATATGCGGCGATAAAAACGGCCTCCGCCATGGACGGGACACGCTTCGACAGATTCAGGAACAAGCTGGTGAAGGCCCCCTGCCCTGCATGGAAATCCGGGACGAGCCCAGCCTGCGCGTGCGCGGCTTCATGCTCGATATCAGTCGGTGCAAGGTGCCCACCATGGAAACCCTTCGCAACCTCGTCCTTCTCCTGGCAAAACTCCGCTATAACCAGCTACAACTATACACCGAGCACACCTTCGCCTTCCGAGACCACGAGACCGTCTGGCGGGAAGCCTCCCCGATGACCCCGGAAGAAGTCCGCGAAATTGACAGCCTCTGCATCAAGCACGGGATCGAGCTGGTTCCCAACTTTAACTCCTTTGGGCACTTCGAGCGATGGCTTCGCCATGAACCCTACAGGCACCTTGCAGAATGCCCGGACGGCTTCGAACGCGAGGAACCCCGCATCGTTCGAGACCACGGAGGAACCCTACGGCCCGACCAGACCACCCTCGACTTCCTTGGACCGCTCCACGATGAGTTCCTCGAAAACTTCACCAGTGGCCAGTTCAACGTGGGGCTCGACGAACCTTGGGAACTGGGACAGGGATGGAGCCAGCCCCTCGTGGAAGAAAAAGGGAAGCACACCGTCTACATCGAATTCCTCCAGAAAATTCACAAGCTTATTGAAGGCCGTGGTAAAACCATGCTATTCTGGAGTGACATCCTGCTGGAGCGCCCCGACTTCGTTGATTGCGTCCCAAAAGATGCCATGCCAGTCATCTGGGGCTACGAGTCGGATCACCCCTTTGCCGAGCAGTGCAGGCAGGTTGCGGACTGTGGCCTTGATTACATTGTCTCACCCGGAACCTCGACTTGGAACAGCTTCAATGGACGCCTTCCCAATGCCCTCGAAAACATCCGGGCTGCAATCTCTAATGCACGGGAGTATAGTGCACTCGGAAGTCTCCTTACCACTTGGGGTGACAACGGCAATCACCAACCCTGGAGCACAATGTATCCCGCAATCTTTTATCATGCGGGGCTTGCGTGGAACCACGGGAAAACGTCCCATGTACACCTCCCGGGAATCCTTGATCGATACCTCTTCCAGGATAAAACCGGCCAACTCAGTAAGACCCTCTTCGGTCTCGGCAATGCCGATTACATCATCGAGCGCCCCCTCATCAACTGCAGTCCCACCTTCCATTTCCTGTTCGGAACCGAGAAAAAACTAGCAACAACTCTGGGAGACACCGAACCCCAGTTACTTGACAGGGGTCAGCGCCATCTGGAGGAAACCCGCACATGGCTTGAGGCAGCCCACCCCCAATGCCCTGATGCCGATACCATCTGTCAGGAACTCAACCTCGCAATCGATCTGGGGTTGCTCGGGCTCCAGCGCGCCAGGGGTTTCCAGTCAGCCGGACAAGTCCCTGAACTCAATGAAAAGCGTACTGAATTGGCCAACCGACACCGCAACATTTGGCTCCAGCACGCCCGCTTAGGCGGAGTGGAGGAAAGCATTGACTATATTAAGGACCCCATGGGGAAAACCATCTGATCCGTAGCAGAAACATAACTATGCCCATGAAGAAGAATTAATCCTGCAATTAGGCAGAGATAACCTTACTGTCTCGAGGCTAATTTTTCCAATAAGGCAGCGGATACACGTTGAATTCCATCGTTACTGATGGAGCTGGCGGGATAGATTTCCTGGGCGGTTAAAAAATAGAGAAGGCTGGAGGGCAATTGCCCGCTGGTCTCGTGCTGTGAGGCTTTCTGCAGTTCAGCAACAAAGGGTGCGACTTGTGCCGCGAGACGGGCCTTTTTGCGGTTCAGTTGAATATCATCGGGATCAACCTCTTCTGCCTTGAGGAGAATTTCCCAGGCTGCGTAGGGGTTGTTGATGTTAACCGCGGCATCCGCCTGCGTAAGGTAGATGTCAAGCTCAGCCATTTGGTTGACGACCTTCTTGAGCTTCGCGCTTCGGTCCGGATCCTCCGAGAGCGCGACGCCAAACTCAAGGGCTTGGGATTGAATCTCCCGGTAATGCTTTCGTTTATATAACTGGTCGAAGAGTTTCTTGCCCTGGACATATTTATCAACGAGTTGAGTCCCTTGAAACTGGAATTCCTTGAGCTTGGGGTTGTCCGGCCAGATGGATGCGGCTTCACGGAATGCCTGCTCTGCCTTGTCCTGTTGGTTGAGATTGCGATATTGCATGGCTGCAAGGAGAGCGCTGTCGCTCGCATTTTTCGCTTTACGTATCCCGGCCTCAATACGGCGCGACTCAAAATCCTTGGCCGTGGCCTTGAGATCGAGTATGAGGTCTTCCGCATCCCCATAGGACTTGTCAATAATGAGGTCACGGGCCTCTTTCATATCACGCTTGAGCTGGAAAAGGGTCGCACGCTTGTCGTCATCAAAGGAATGGAGGGCAGAAATATGCTCCCCGAGGAAGAAGGTTTCCTGAAGGCGCTTTAAGGCGGTCACACGATTGCCCAGACGAAAAGAGTTATCGGCAGCGCGCATGCCAGTCTCAACTTCATTGATTGCCTCGCGGGCCAGGAAAGCCAGTTGGTCAACAGTGATAGTCATCTTGGAATCCGGGAAAAAGGATGCGATCTCCTGCTTGGCCTCTATGACCTGCTGGGATGTCCCCTTAAAAAGAAGCCGGTAGAAGTTGGCACCAAGGAGGACATGCTTGAAACGACGATCGACAAGGAACCTTGCAAGCTGAGCCTGAAACTGTATTTGGGCCTCCTTTCCAGTGAGTGCTTTCTGAGTATTAAGGGCGGCGATCCTAGCCTGAACCTCCCCGTATTCCTTCACCTTGAGTCCGGCCTCGGATAAATTCTGTGGCACGGCGCCTTCTGTTGTCACTGTCCTTGTCCCTGCATTCGCACTTTCTGTGCGGACGATTTGAGATAGTTTCTGATGGCGGTATCGGTTGCCCAATACAAATTCAAGTTTCTTCTGACGTTCGCGCAAGATAGCCTGGCGATCCGAGTTCTGTCGAAATCCCTCACGAAGGCGCCAGGTATTATAGACCAAGGCACCAAGAATAAGACTCATTCCACCATCGTATTCACTGTATTCACCGGCCTGAACAAGAAGATCCCATGCGTCGATAACACCGTCCCATGTTCCGTTTTGCTCGTAAACGGAAAGGTTCTTCAGGATTTTGTCGAGCAGGGCTTCGTACTTGTTTCTAGATTCAATCTCGGAGGCTGGGGTCTGAAGATAGCGATCAAAACGCCCACCGAGAAGACGATCATTCCCAAAGGTAAAACCCTTCCCCTTCCAGATGAAAGTGCCGTTCTCAGGATCAATGGAGTCGCTGTTGGGATCAAACACCTTGTCAGATGTCTTTAGTAGGGTATTGCTCTCGAATCCACCATTGTGATAAACTCCGGCTCCGCCACCGGAACCGGCGGGTTGACCGGATTGAGGAGCAGCTGCTGGAGCAGGTTTTGCAGCCGGTGCAGGCGTGGTGCCGGGAATCGGAGCCTGCCCCAGGAGGCTCGAAGCAAAACAAGGGATTAGAAGCAGTGGTAAAAATTGGAAAAGGTGCGATATGATGGGCCGATCAATACTTTTCATAGTTTTCAACTGTAACCAAATTTTCCTCGGCGACAAGTACTGTCATCAAAAACTTCTGGCCAGGAAGAACTCCCGGGCCGACCCCGTCCGGAAAGAAAAAAGGAACCTTCCTGGCCAATCCGGCGTCCGATGAAACCTGAACGAGGATCAATCGTCCCACCCCGGGTTTCCACCCAAGCTGTCGATCGATCTGCGCCTTTGTCTTGTAACGGTTCCCCTGAAGGCCACCAGGATTTTGAAGGTAAATCGCCAAGGGGAAAACCTCCAGTTTCCCGGCAGGCACCGAGCCACCGCCATCGCCATTCCTACCGCACCCACCGAAGGTCACGGCGATCGCAAGAATAATTCCAATAAATAGAATCTTAACTATTGAATATTTATGCACGCTTTGAATCGATATCTTCATCACCGCCAACCCCGGCGCTGGCAACCTAAAAAGACAAGCACGAACCCGACCATTATATGGATGGCCAAGACCCCGGCCGCCAATTCAGGAGAGGCAACAAAACCCTCATCCATCTCCCGGAATGCATCCCAGAACCGGGTTTCCTTGATTGACTGGAGATACCCGGCCCAGCCCCAGTAGGCGCTGATAAAGGGGCGTGTCAACCAAACCAGTTGTTCCGGAAGGGCAAGGACAACACCGGATAGCGGCAACTGAAAGCCTACAAGGTACACGGAAAGAAGTGACGCTTTTTCCGAAGATCCCACCATTGAGGAAATACCAAGGCAAACCGCTGTCATGGCGAGGCAGGTCATGGCCAAGGCAATCCCCTGGGGCAGGAAACTCCCTGGGAACCCACAAATCTGCTTCACAAAAAACATCATCCAAATTCCCTGTCCAGCCGCAATAAGGGTCGTGAAAAAGATTTTACTCAAGGCATAGGCAGTGGGCCTCAAGCCGTTAAGGCGTTCCTTCTCATAAAGGTCACGCTCAGACGCAATCTCCCGGGCACCGGTATTACTGCCCATTAAGGTCAAAAGAATGACCTGAAACATAATGAGTGACGTCACAAGCGAAGCTGTTTTTGCGGCTTCCATCCTATATCGCCCCGTATCCTGCATTGTCTCCAGTAAATTACCTGTAGGCTGCAATGCCGTGCCCTGAAGTTGCGGCAATCCATCGAGCGCAAAGATTACAACGAGACAGGGGAAACCAAACGTGATGGCCATCGTCAGAAAAATCTGGCCAAAGTCCCTAAAAAAAAGGCGCAGCCTGCGAAAAGAAAGGGTCATGAACTGTGCAAGCAGCATCGGCCTTTCAATGCGGGATACATTGGAATGGTCACCTTCACCAAGATCTTGTACTCCACCATATTCAGCCCATAGACCAGTCCAGTGTTCCAATGGCTGTGAATGCAGAAGTCCGTATAGCTGGAGAGCATCCACAATCCCGAAATACTCAAGAAGGGCCGACAAATGCCCCTGGAAAATCACGTGACCATGGTGAACAACCGTAACGCAGTCGAACTGGTCCAGCTTGGCCAGATTATGGATAATGCAAAGAAACGTCTTGTTCTGTTCCTGAACCAGGTTGCGAAGAAGACCGAGGATGTGATCCTCAGATGTTGGATCCAAGCCGGATGTCACCTCATCACAGACCATGCAGGCCGGGTTATTGGTCAGCTCAAGGCCCAACCCCAACCGCCGCAGTTGTCCACCACTTAGACTGCCCACCTTTTTCTCCTGGTGCTCGTTGAGCCCAATGGTTTGGAGCACCCATTCGAGACGCTCCCGGCGGAGTTGAGCACTACGGACATTCAATTTCAAGGCGTAGGCAAGCACCTCACGAACCGTCAGTGGCTTGTGGGCAATAGTGAACTGGGGCGTGAAACCAACCTGCCCTACAAGTTCCTTCGGTGAGGCAATTTTCCGTCCGTCATAGTAGACCCTGCCTGTTGAAGGAAGGATACCAAGCATTGCCTTGACCAAGGTGGTCTTGCCACATCCGGAAGGTCCGATGATGGCGTTCATGGTCCCCGGTTGAAAGTCAGCCGATGCCTCGTCCAGGATCGTCTGCTTCTTTCGCCCGATACGAACTGTCAAGTCCCGACATTGCAGCATTTCGGAGATTTGAACTGGTAAAAGAACAATTGGCGAGTGAAAATGAATGAATGAAAAATCTAAAGCTCCTGCTCCTGACAATCCTCCCCTTTACACTGGGCGCCGCCGTGCAGGTCCAGAACAATGCATTTCCAAATGCTGACCTCTTTGGATTGCGTTTCACCGAGGCCGGCGGAGAATTCATCGGCAAGGCCAGCCTGATCGGGTCCGTAGCTCTACAGAAATACGTCACGACGGCCTTTGAAATCACAGAAATGAATATCGACATTGCCGGCAGCAACGTGCAATTGCGCATCTATTATACCGAGCCAATGAAATCCAGCACTGTGCTACCGGGAACCCGAAATGCGATCAACAACCCACTTGACCGTATCAACCCAGCCTATACAAGCAAGATTCAGAAACTGGTGTACAAGGATTACCCGGTAACCACCCATGCCAAAACCCTTGAGTTCAAGGTTGCCAGCAAAGCCGATATTGTCGACCTTCACGCCCAAGTACGCAACCGCTGGATTGGTGCGGTTAAGCCCGGTCTAAACCGGACGTTGTTCACAGTGCCTTGAGAGGGTTACCGACCACCACCGGGACCACGGCCGCCACCGCCGCGCCAATCATGTCGGGGGGGATTCTCCACCGCCTTGATCGCCTCCTCAGGAAGACCGCTATTCGGAAGCCATGCCTTGGCCGCTTCTGCATCCTCACGGAACCATCGCTGACCGACCTCGACAAGACCCTTCTGCTTCAAATCCGAATCCTGGATGGAGGCCGCCCACTCCACGGCAGACTCAGGATTTTCCCTGGCCACCTCCCGGGCGTATGAGAAAACCGCCAAATCCGTGGAAGATCCAGGATTTTGTTTATTAATCCATTCACCGGCAGCTTCAACATCCTTATGAACCCAGGTCTGGACAGATTCAATGACTCCCTCCTTCTGGGATGAACCTTCTGGAAGACTCAGGAAATAATTGAGGGAGGCTTCCGGGTCCTGCCTTGACCACTGCTCGGCCAGTTCATCAAAGGATTCGTCGCTATATTTCTGGTTCACATGCTTCTGCAACCAGTTAGCTACACCATCAACATCTTCACGGGCCATCGAACGGGTTAGACTGCGAAAAGCATCCTCCTTGAACCCCTCATCCTCAAGCCCCTCAGCCCAAGCTGTAGCAACTTGTCGACCCTGTTTAAGCATTTCTGTGGAAACCGTGCTCAACATGCGACCGCTCTCCCGACTGCGATCCAAGGACGTAACGTATTCAGCCGCAGCGTTCACATCCTTTGTCACCCAACCCGAAACAATTCCCATGTTGTAAGAACCCATCATGCGCCGGTCATCCTGCTCATTGGCCCAATCGATGGCTGCCTGAGGATCCTGTGCGGACCATCCTGACATCGCGGCTGAAGCGCTGAACCAGATCGCCGGCCCGCCACCAGCTTTTTTGCGCATAAACTGAATGGCTGACGGTGCATCGAATTGTCCCCATGCATACATGAGCAAGCGGTATTCCTGCATTGTCTCGAAGCTAACTGGAATCTTCTCAAAAGCGGCAAGAACCTCATCCAGGTTATCCTCATTCAACTCCCCCAACAAACCAGCCAAGACAGAAAGGCGTTTCATCAGGTTGGGTTCCTCAATCGCCTGCATGAGCGCCCTTCCGATGTCCCCCTGAAATCGCTCTGTTGAAACAGTTCCCGCATTATAGACAACCCGTGAAACAGATTGTTTGGGCTCGGAATCGGCACCCTGGAATTTAGTGGCTTGACCATCCTGCGGAAAACCCACCTTAGCGTTTCTATCTACGGCACCCGGCGACTCCTTGTTGGATTTCTTTCCCAAAATGAAGCCGAACGCAAAAAGGGCCGGCATGACAATAAGGATAAATGTTTCTCGGCGCATTTGACTGAATGGAAGGATGTGAATCTGTAATCAGGACTGGGTTTCGTCTTTGAGATTAATGCCATATAATAAACGACAGACAAAGCATAAAGTTTCACTCTATCCCTTTGGCTGAATTGGTCTTGGTAATTTTATTTCTTAATCTAATCAGATTAGATCACCGCTAACTTGATGGGCAGAATCCAAATCTTTTGTATTTGCGAAATGCCAATGCCTGAAGGGCAATTTTCTCTGCGACATGCAAAGGATTCAAATTATAAGCCAAACTGTTAGCCAGTTGCTTTTCAATATTCAATTCCAAGCCAACCAACCAGTCTGCCGGTATTCCTCGATTTACCGACAGACAAGTTAAGAGGCATTCCAAAAGTGAAATTTATTTGATACTGTTTTATCGGTTCAGGACATCGTCCTTGGTTGAACCCGCCACCGCCATGATTTCCTCAATCAACTTTTGATCCACCTTCAATTGCTTTAGAGTCGCCAAAAGATGTCCTGCGATTGCGTTGAAATCACTTTCCTTTAGATCAAGGGAGGCATGAGACTTGCGCATATCCTTGCCCTTGTATGGAACCGGTCCACCAAAAGCCGCAGCCAAAAACGCCTTTTGCTTCGCACGCTGCTTTTTCATGTTAACATCCTCAAAGAAATGATTCACACGTTTATCGGAGAGAACTCTTTTGTAGAATATTTCAACCGCAGCATCAATTGCAGCCTGTCCGCCAAGTCGATTATAAATACTGTCCTTTTCAGCCTTGGGTTGAGTGGGGTTCTCTGCAATAGCGGTCGCCGCACAACTGGAACTTCCCAATAGGATGGCAATAGCAAGGCTGGTGTTAAGAATTGATTTTAATATTTTCATGATTGGTATTTTTTTAGAATATTTTTTCAGCAAATTCGCTGTTGTTGTTAGATAATAGGATTAATTGTATATTTTAGATACATATTTAATGCGAATCTGCTCTCGCTCTTTTGTCAACGCGCATTCCTGTCGTTAATTCTTAAAGGCCTAGTCGTTTCTTGAGGGAAGACTTTTGAGTCAATAAGTCAGCAAGAGTAACCTTGTCCAATTCAGATAGAAAAGCTTGGACAGCTTTCCCAAGGACGGACTGAAGTTCGCATATCCCGGCTATGCAGCAGTTTCCTTTGCCTGAGGGGAAACATTCCACGATGGCAAGACTTTCAGTTGCACGAACCAACGCCCCGATACCAATCTCCTCTGGGGCCTTCCCCAAAGCAATTCCTCCACCTCGTCCCCGGAATGTTTCCAAGTATCCCAACTTTGCCAAATTATGAACAACCTTTACCAGATGATTGTTGGAAATATTGAAAGATTTTGAAATTTCCTTGACGGAGGATAAACCATTTTTCTCCAAACCCACGTAAATAAGAGTTCGAAGAGAGTAATCTGTAAACTGGCTGAGCTCCATGCTCGAAAGAATCACTCCGAATAGACCAAAAATCAAGCAGGGACTGAATTACACAGCATCAGAATTTTGTTTTTAATCAAAGAGATGTATTTGTGCCTTTTTTCTGGTTTCAGCTTCTTCATAACCAATATCCGAAGGCAAATTTTTCTGTAGACTGGCGGCAACGGCAAGCTGATCACATGCCTCATTCTCCTCGTGGCCAGCATGACCCTTGACCCATTGAAAAGAGAGTTGGTGCCTGTCTGCCAAGACAATCATCTGCTCCCATAGATCGACATTCTCAACCCGACCACCGCCAACCTTTTTCCATGCGCGAGCTTTCCACTTCAGGGGCCAATTACCATTCATGGAATCAACAAGATATTTGGAGTCACTGCAGACATTGACCTTGCAGGGACGCTTTAGCTCACCCAAGCCAGCAATCACGGCCATAACCTCCATACGGTTGTTGGTTGTCCTGAAAAATCCTGCGCTAAGTTCACGACGATGCGCGCCAAATATCATGACAGTACCGTAGCCCCCAGGGCCCGGATTCCCCGAACAGGCACCATCGGTATAAAGGCTGACTTCCTGCATGAATGCAAATGTGCGGCGGAGATACTTTTAACCTCTGTAAAGTGCAGCGGGAAGCCTTAACCCTGCGTAAACCAACGACCTTCTTCATGCGCCTGAAGTGTATCAGACATCTGCTCAAACTCGAATCGAAGCGCAGGGTAGAGATTCCTGTAGCGTGGGAAAAAATCCGCATAGACAGGTACATTGTCGCCGGGATCGACTTCCTGGGTGGTACTGATGGTACGGTCACAGGCGTCCTCTACAGATGGATATACCCCCGCGCCAACTCCGGCAAGAAGTGCGGCACCATAGGCAGCACCCTCGGTGGCATTGACCATCGTACAACGGGTATTAAAGACGTCGGCCAGCATCTGCCGCCAAAGTGGGGATTTTGCACCGCCTCCGGAAAGAACAATATTTTCCGGTGCAATGCCCATTGATCGCATCAACTCCAACGAGTCATTAAGCCCGTAGCTGACACCTTCAAGGACCGCTCGAGTCAAATGCGCCTTGGTATGTCGAAGGCTCAAACCGACAAAGCTCCCACGGGCATTAGGATCAGGATAAGGGGTGCGCTCCCCGGATAGATAAGGAAGGAAAAGTAGACCCTCGGCTCCAGGGGGAACCTTGGCCGCTGCTTCATTGAGTATTTCGTAAGAATCGGACCCGGTGGCTTTTTCCCGGGAGAGTTCATCCTGACATAGCTGGTTACGATACCACTGGTAGGAACCACCGGCAGAAAGCATGACGCCCATGAGATGCCACTTCCCGGGAACCGCATGGCAGAAAGCATGTAACCGCCCCTTGGTCTCGACACGGTATTCATCGGAATGAGCAAAAACTACGCCGGATGTGCCAAGGGTGGTGGAGATAATGCCCTCACGAACGATGCCGCAACCAACTGCTTGTGCGGCCTGGTCACCGCCACCAGCAATGATCGGAAGACCGGAAGGAAGGCCTGTTACGGTAGCTGCATCAGAAGAAATCCTAGTTGTAGCCTCGGTGGATTCGGTGACCTCGGGCAACCAAGACATGGGCCATTTAAACTCGTTAAGGATATAATGCGCCCAACGACGTTGCTGGACATCAAGCAGGCTGGTTCCGGATGCATCGGATACATCGGTAAAAAATTCACCGGAGAGCTTATACCGGATATAGTCCTTCGGGAGGAGAATCTTATCAATCCTGGAATAGACCTCAGGTTCATTTTCCTCGATCCAACGAAGTTTCGGTGCTGTAAACCCAGGAAGAATCGGGTTGCCAGTAATCGCAATGACGTCGTCATCGCCAATGCGGGCAGTCATCTCACGGCATTGGTCCGCAGTGCGCTGATCATTCCACATGATACAGGGACGAAGAACCTCTCCATCCTTGTCCAGGCAAACAAGACCATGCATTTGCCCGGTCAAGCCGAGGCCGACAATCTTTGAAGCGTCAATGTCATCGAGCAGAGACTTGATGGCAGCTATGGTGGCAGTCCACCAATCCAAAGGATTTGACTCAGCCCAAAGAGGCTTGGGAGTATGAAAATCATATTCCGGTGCAACGGTTTTGATAACCTGGCCAGAATCGTTGATAAGGATGGCCTTGGTGGATGAAGTGCCAACGTCTATGCCGATGAGGTATGCCATGATGTAAAATGCTAGATTGGTTAAGAAAGTTCGAAGCCAAAGTATTCCCGCGCATTCCTGTAGCAAATATTTTCGATGAGGGAACCCAGAAGGCCCTTGTCGTCGGGAAGTTCCCCATTTCCCATATCCTGACCGACAAGGTTACAGAGAATTCGGCGAAAGTATTCGTGACGTGTAAATGAAAGGAAGGATCTGGAATCAGTAAGCATCCCCACGAAACGGGAGAATAGCCCGACACTGGATAGAATTTCCATCTGCTGCTCCATCCCGGACTTGGTATCAAGATACCACCAACCGGATCCATACTGCATCTTACCGGGAATCTCCGGGTCCTGAAAATTGCCTATCATGGTGGCAAGGGCCATGCTGTCCTTGGGGTTCATGTTATAAACAACCATCTTAGGCAGGTTGCCTTCCCGGGACAGGGCATCAAGAAAACGGCCAAGGTTCTCGACCTGGCTCCCATCATTCATGGAATCGCAACCGATATCTCTGCCCGCCTGTTGAAAAAGCAAGGTGTTGTTGTTGCGAAGAGGCCCAAGATGAAGCTGCTTGGCCCAGCCTTTTTGTGCATCAAGGCGACCGCTTTCAAGAAAGATGAAAGAGGCCAACTGCTGCTCCTCCTCCTCGCTGACTGTCTCGCCTGCCCGGGCACGTGAAAAAATAGCATCGGCCGTTTCAAAGTCACAAAAGTTGGCGAAGCAATTGGTCATCCCATGATCGGAAAGACGACCGCCTAGATTGTGAAAAAAGTCATGACGATCACCAAGGGCGGACAATAATCCGCCTAGATTGCCTACAGAGATATTTGTGATCCTGGCAAGAGTATCGCACCATCCATTGAAACCAACAACATCGCGAACAGCAAAGGCCCGATCCGGTCGAAAAGTTGGATAAATCTTTGTGACAACTTCATCCACGGCAATTTTCTGGTGGTGAATAAGGTCATCGCAGGGATCATCCGTGGTACAGACAACCTGGACCTTGAACCGTTGCAGGATATTACGAGCACTGAACTCCGGGCTGGCCAGCTGCTCATTTGCTTCATCCCAAATCTCTCGGGCAGTATCCTCGCTGAGGAGCTTGTCGATGCCGAAGTAACGCTTTAGCTCGAGATGGGTCCAGTGGTAAAGTGGATTCCGAAGGGTCTGGGGAACGGTGCGTGCCCATGCGAGAAATTTTTCATAGGGATCTGCATCGCCGGAACAAAGGTCTTCAGAAAGACCGGCTGCGCGCATGGCTCGCCATTTGTAATGATCACCCTCAAGCCAGATTTCATAAAGATTATCAAACCTCCGGTCAGCAGCTACATCCTCTGGAGGGAGATGGCTATGGTAATCAATTATGGGCTGATCCTTTGCGTACTGATGGTAGAGGTCCCGAGCGCATTCGGATTGGAGGAGGAAATCGTCGTGAATAAAGGCCATGATAATATGAAGGATCAAAACCGGCGGATCAAATGGTCATTGAGGCGTATCCTCCATCAACAATCATCTCATGGCCTGTGATAAAGGAACCAGCCTTATCGGAAGCAAGAAGAAGTGTTGCACCGATAAGTTCATGGGCATCGCCGAAACGATCCATTGGTGTATGCCCCAATATGGACGCGACCCGATCCGGAGTAAGGACCTTTCGGTTTTGCTCGGCGGGAAAGAAACCGGGAACAAGGGTATTCACACGGATTTTCTTTGTTGCCCATTCCCGTGCAAGATTCTTGGAAAGATTATGAACCGCGCCCTTGGAAGCGCTGTAGGAAAAAACGCGGGAAAGAGGGTTTAGGCCAGAAATCGAACCAAGATTGATGATATTGGCGGGATCCCCACGATCCACAAAGTATTTACCAAATACCTGGCAGGCCAAGAAAACCGCCTTAAAATTGATATCCATGATTCGATCCAACTCATCCTCAGGAATATCCAAGAATGGAGTTGGCGAATTAATACCAGCTCCATTAACGAGGATATCAACCTTGCCGGACTTTTTAAGAACTCGGGAAAGAAGGTCCTTGAGTGCAGAGGCATCGCCCACATCACAGGCTTCAAAATAAGCATTCCCGCCAGCAGCAGTTATCTTTTCGAGGCGAGTTTGGGCCTTTTCCTGGTTTCGACCGACAAGGACAGTTTCAGCACCACCTCCGGCAAGGCCTTCAGCCATTGCGCCGCAGAGTTCGCCGGTGCCACCGATAACGACCGCGGTCTTACCTTGAAGGGAGAAAAGTTCGGTTAAATAAGACATGGGAGAAATATAATTATGGATATTAAATAAAGGTTGGGCCTCAGGAATTAACGAACAACACGGGCACCACCGCCGGAGACAATTTTTTCAACTTCAGCAAGGGTTGCCATTGAAGTGTCACCGGGAGTGGTCATGGCAAGGGCACCATGAGCCGCGCCATAGTTGACCGCATTTTCGGGGCATCCGGTTGTAAGGAAACCATATATGAGACCGGAAGCAAAGCTGTCCCCGCCACCAACACGATCAAAAATTTCGAGTTCAGGGCGATGTGTGGCTTCATAAAACTCGCCACCTGCCCAACATATGGCCCCCCAGTCGTTGACTCGGGCAGTCTTGACAGTGCGAAGGGTCGTGGCAGTCGCCTTGAAATTGGGAAATTCAGCTACAGCTTGACGGATCATTTTCTTGAAACTCTCGATTTCAATGCTGGAAATATTCTCATCGACTCCCTCGACATCGAATCCAAGACAAGCGGTGAAGTCTTCCTCATTACCAATCATGACATCCACATTGCCTGCAATGCGACGATTGACCTCCTGCGCCTTGGCATGACCTCCGATGGCCTTCCAGAGAGAGGGTCGATAATTGAGGTCGTAGGAAACTATGGTGCCATGTTTCTGGGCGGCAGTAACAGCTTCCTGTGTAAGGTCGGCAGCAGTTTCAGACAAAGCGGCAAATATGCCACCAGTATGAAACCAACGCACGCCCAGAACACCAAAGATATGATCCCAGTCGATGTCACCGGGTTTCAACTGGGAAGCAGCGGTGTTTCCTCGATCAGGCACTCCTACAGCACCACGAATGCCAAAGCCACGTTCGGTGAAATTAAGCCCATTACGAACCTCACGACCAACACCATCATATGGGAACCATTGAATTAAGGAGGTGTCCACCCCACCCTGCAGGATGAAGTCTTCAATCAAGTGACCGATATCGTTGTCAGCAAAAGCGGTCACAACGGCAGTATCCAAACCAAAGCAACGACGTAATCCCCGGGTAACATTGTACTCCCCCCCACCTTCCCACGCTTCAAAAGACCGAGCTGTGCGAACACGCCCGGGACCAGGGTCAAGACGCAACATGACCTCACCAAGAGAGAGACAGTCATATTTACAGGAATCTGAAGGACGGATATTGAGAATGCTCATGGGAATAGTAAATTGGCGGATGCTCAGATGTAGATAACTCAGGAGGATTCCATTGGGAAAGTGGATGAATTCCATTGAGGCTGTCCACACTCATCTGCGATTTCGTTGAAGGCGTCGACTTCCTTTGCTGTAAAAAGAAGACCGCCGGCAGATTTTGTGCGAAGAGCAAATTCAGCTTCCATCTGCCCGGGAAGAAGGCAGGACTCATTCCCGGGAGCCAGAATATCAGCAATAACTGACTTAATGTTGGCAACCTGGTCACGGTTCTGTGCAAAGTCACCGCAAGAAAGAGCGTCTGGATGGATGACCTGAAAGTAAAAGCAAGTGGTTTGCTTTTCATCATCATCCATGTGCCGACCTCGCAGAGTCGGCAGTGACCCTCCGATAAAGGCACCAACCAGTTCATTAATGAGGCCGAGGCCATAACCCTTGTGCGCTCCAAATGGCATTAAAGCCTTGGCCATGGAAGCATTGGTTGTTGGGTTACCATCCGCATCCACGGCAGCATTTGGAGGGAGGGGGGTTCCTTCACGGGCAAATTGCTGGACGCGTCCCATGGCAACCACAGAAGTTGCCCAGTCTACCAGAATATCAAACCCGATTGCAGAAGAAGTCGGGAATGCCCATGTATGAGGATTTGTACCCAGGGTCGGTGTTTTACCTCCAAAAGGCACCACCTCGGCAAGAGTGGCGGTGCAGTTTGTGTATGCAATATATCCTTTCTGGGCAGCATATAATGCGTAGCCACCACCCCAAAGATAATGAAATGTATTATCCACTGCGACTTGGCCAATACCGTATTCTTCAGCCAATTGCATGCAGGTATCCATAGCTTTATAAGCAACGGCCTGCCCAAGCTTCTTGTGGGCATTCCAAGTTTCCGATCCCTTGAAACGAACCGCTTTCTTTTCGATCTCCACGCCCGGTACGCAACCACCAGTTACAGATCCAAAAAGGTGGTCAAGGTGCAAGGCCTTAAGCGCATTGTGGGTGCGGATGCCATGAGTTGCAGCAAGTGCGGCAAATTTTGCGCCATATTGTGCCTCCTCATCAGTATATCCACGAAATTTATAGGCTGCACTCACGAGCGAGTCGTGAGTCTGGCGATCGATGATATGGTAAGGCTGACTCATGTGTTTGAGAGAAATTGGATAAGGATTGAAGAAGGAATTATCGTTATGCAGGAGGAAGTGGAGCATCGTTAGCCTGGGCAAGGGGCTTTTCACCGCGCAAGGCAAGGATTAGATTTTCCGCAGCCATCTTTGCCTGCCGCCCGACTGATTCGTAAGTACGGGAACCGATGTGTGGCGTTACCAAGGTCCGGGGGGATTTAAGCAGTGGATGGTCAGGTGGAGGTGGTTCCTCATCCAGAACGTCCGTACCATAACCGCCAACCTTGCCATTTTCAAGGGCATCCACCATGGCGCCGGTTTCCACAAGTTCTCCCCGGGCGCAGTTCAGGATGAGAACTCCATCTTTCATATTAGCGAGCGATTCGCCGTTGATCATGTTATGGGTCTCAGGAGACAGATTGGTGTGCAGAGATACAATATCGGCAGCAGAAAGCAGTGAATCCAAGTTCTCGCAACGCTCAATGCCATGAGCCTCGGCGAAATCAGAATCCCAATAGATGTCATGACCAAGGATTTTCATCCCAAATGCATTAGCCCGAATTGCAACTTCCTTCCCAATACGGCCCAAACCCACGATCCCAATTGTCTTCCCAAGGATCTCGTTACCGGTCAATCGTGTCCACCGACCACTACGAGTATGCTGGACAGAGGTGGGCAAATATCTCACCAGTGCAAGAAGCAGGGCAAATGTGTGCTCGGCAACGGTAGTATGGTTGACCCCAGGGCAAAAGGTCACGGGAATGTTCCTTTCCGTTGCATGGGCAACATCCACTTTGTCGAGTCCGATCCCATATTTGGAGATGACCTTCAATTTTGGAAGAGACTTTTCAATAACAGCCTCGGAGATAACATCATCTCCACAAAGGAAAGCATCAAAGTCGCCCACCAATTCAAGCATTCGCTCCTCTGAAAGAGGACCACGTTCGCAAATAATATCAAAACCCGCATCCTCAAGCAAGTGGTGATGCTCTCCCGGAGTATCTTGAAATGATGTGGTGGTCAGGAGGATTTTTTTCATATGTTATAATAAAGTGAGTGCAGTATCAGGGGAAACGGGCTCCATATATTATGCTGTAACGATGACTTTACTAGCCCTCCCCGTTTCCCTTTCAAGCTATATTGATAATATGATCACTCGATGCTTGCAGGAAATATGGAAAAGATTTCTCTTAGTAGACTGAAGAAAAGCGAATATTTGTATAGTTGAAGAGGTATTCAATACTCATTGATCAACGCAGGTTTCAGTTATTGCATGTGGTAAAATTACTTTAAAAATACTCTCTAAATCATTGTGTGGATAATCTATCTCACACTCCCAACCCATTCCTGATAAAGCTTTTCCATTACCGTTTCTCGAAAGTTTCTTCTTGTCTGCCTATTCAATTCTCCCATTTGCTAACAGTTCATGACATCAACGATCTATAAATTCCTTAGCGAGCACCCCATACCCGGTTTGACCACGGAACTGACCTATCGTGGATTAGGCATCGTGTCTATCCTTGTTCTGGCCTTTCTGGCGACTTGGATCACCAGGGCATGTGTGATACGAGCCTTTACTAATATCATCAAGAAAACCAAGTTCACTTGGGATGATGTCCTGATAGAAAATAAAGTTCTTGCACGAATTTCTCATTTGGCTCCGGCACTTGTCGTGCAGGCGCTCTCCCGACCGTTTTTTGGAGCAGTCCACGGTATTGATGGAAACGGAAAGTTTGAGGAATTGCTGCCGGTAAGTCGCCTGCTCGATTTTGCCACCACTTTCGTCAGCATCTATCTGGTAGTCATCATCCTGCTTGTGATTGATGCAACCCTCAACGCCATCAACACTTCCGTCGAAGGAAAGAAGCACGCCGCAAAACTGCCGCTGCGAGGTATCACCCAGGCCCTGAAGCTGATCGCCTACTTCATCGGTATCATCTTCATAATCGCCTACTCCTTTGGAAAAAGCCCGGTGGCGATCCTATCCGGTCTTGGTGCCCTTACCGCAGTCCTCATGCTTGTATTCAAGGACAGCCTGATGGGGTTGGTGGCCGGGTTCCAGTTATCACTAAACAACATGGTGCAAAAAGGAGACTGGATTGAAATGCCAAAGCATGGTGCGGATGGGGATGTCCTGGAAGTCAACCTCAACTCCGTAAGGGTCCAGAATTGGGACAAGACAATTTCCACCATCCCGACCCATGAACTGGTTACAGGTTCATTCAAGAACTGGCGTGGCATGCAGGAGTCAGGTGGACGTCGCATCAAGCGGGCAATCCAAATTGATATGCGCACCATAGAGTTTACCGATGAAGCACAACTCGAAAAGTTTAAGGCCCTTGAAATACTGAAACCTTATCTCCAGACCAAGCTTGAGGAAGTGCAAGAGCACAATAACAACCTGGATGCAGACCTGTCGATCCTTGCGAACGGTCGCCGATTGACCAACATCGGGACTTTTCGTGCCTACTGCGTTGCCTACCTCCGGAATAACCCCAAGATTCATCAGGATGGCATGACGTTCCTCGTCCGCCAGTTAGCCCCGGGACCGGAAGGGGTTGCGATTGAACTCTATGTATTCACGAATGATATTGCTTGGGTCAACTACGAGGCTATTCAGGGCGACATATTCGACCACCTTCTCGCCGTTCTTCCGGAGTTCGGTCTTCAACCCTACCAAAAGCCTTCCGGTCATGACATGGCACTTCTCGCGAACAAGAATGAAATTCTAGATCAATGAAGCCCTACCCCATCACATTTCGCCGGATTTCACTGGCATCATAGGACTTTCGGACCGGGAATCGGTGCAAAGGCACACCTGCTGCCTGCATTGCATGATTCAGAAAATAGTCGCGTTGGCGGCGATCGGGGCGATCATGGGAGGAGTCATCCAACTCGATGGCACAAAGGATGGCAAGAGTTTGGGGGTCACAGAGAACGAAGTCCAGATGCTTGGCACGAATCTTGGCAAATGCACGTCCCCAAGATTTATGATCAAGACCTTTTCGAACATGGATTACATCTGCAAGGCGGACCTGTCCAAAAATACGGCAATTTCCACCAACAGCCTCATCAAGAACAGTCAGGAATTTTTGTTCAGACTTGGTGAAAAGTTCATCCCGCGCAGCATAAGGGTAACGATCACGGCAAAATATAAATTTAATAATCAGAAGTAATGCCAGCAGCACCAAAGCACCCAAACCATAGACGTAGAAACCTGAAAAGTAATTCGGTAAAATGTTGAGTTCGGCAGAAATCAAGTTGTTCATCTGCAACTTGAGTGACTCAGGAACGACTGAAATTAATTGAAGGAACGTCCACAACCGCAAGTATTCTGCGCATTGGGATTACTAATTTCAAAACCCTTTCCATGAAGCCCGTCGTCAAAATGAACCTCCGTCCCTTCAAGATACGTAAGGCTGATGGAGTCGATGAGAATCTGAACACCATTGGATTCAATAACTTCATCATCAGACTTTCGATCCGAAAAACTCATGGCATATTCCATGCCGGAACAACCACCAGTCTCAACGCTGATGCGCATAAATTGGTCCTGCTCAGGGTTCTCTTTCTTCAAATCCCGGATTTTATCTGCTGCACTTTCGGTAAGTGTTATCATGATGCCAATCCTGCATGATAATCCATGAAATGGCAAGACGGTAAAATGTATACCTCAAGGCCTTGGCCTTAATAAACAAATTCAGGCAAGCAGGTTTCATGCATAATTGATTTTGATGCTTGAATTTTATGTAAATTTATCCATCAATGGATAGCGTGCAAGCCAAGCATATATTTGATGAACTTCGTCTTGAATTGATCTCCACGATCGCAGAAGGTGGCATGGGGGTTGTCTACGAAGCATTACAGCACGGCACAGGGGACTTCCGCAAGGTGGTGGCGCTTAAACTAATCCGTGAAGAATATTCTGCCATTGAGGAGTTTAAGGGCAACTTCATGGGTGAAGCCAAGTTGGTCGCAGACCTGATCCATACAAATATTGTTCAAACATACCACCTCGGCGAGATGTCCGGTCAATATTACATGACAATGGAATTTATCAACGGCATCAATCTGGCGCAATTCCTTCAAATGCATATCGAGAAGGAAGTCTATATGCCTGTCGATCTGGCGGTTTTTATTGTCTCACGCATCTGCCGCGGACTGTCCTACGCCCACCAGAAATGTGGAAGGGATGGACGACTATTGGGGATAGTCCATCGAGATGTAGGTCCACGCAACATAATGATTGCCCGCGAGGGGGATGTAAAGTTGACAGATTTCGGCATAGCCAAGGCATTGGACCTGATGTACAATGAGGAAGGTCATACTGTGGTGGGCAAGGATGCATATCTATCTCCAGAGCAAGCCAGACGTGAGATAACAGACGCCCGAGCCGACCTCTTTGCCTGTGGCATTGTCTTGGCTGAACTCCTACTTTTATATAATATTTTTGAATCCGAGGAGGAAGAATCCTCCGCGACGCGCGAAAATATTCGTAGCCTTGAGACCCCGGATTTTAAGGAATACCGCGAAGACATTGACGAAAGACTGAACCAAATACTGCTAAAGTCGCTTGCCAAAGATCGAGACGAACGTTTCCAGACCGCGGCCGAAATGCTGGAGGAACTGGAAAAATATATCTACAGTGATGGCTATGGACCGACCAATGAAAAGTTAGCCACTTATCTTGATGGAATGAGCGAAAAGGCAGAATAACCACTCGTTCATATATTCCAACCAAAGAATTTCCTGACATGGCAACACAAGGACTGCAGCAACAACAAAAGCAGGTTCAAACCATGGTCTTGGCGCCGCAACTGCGGCAGTCCTTAAAGATTCTTCAGGTTGCGACTCTGGACCTTCGATCGACCATCATGGAGGAACTCGAGACAAATCCGGCGCTCGAGGAACTTCCTATGGAGACCGTTAGCTTGGAGGAGCGCCTCAACGGGAAAAGCACCGAGTCCGGAGATGATACCAACCCGGCAGACAACTCAGATTCATCTCAAGCTGAACCCTCAATTGATACTCCTGAAAACAATGAGACTTCAGAGGGCGCAAACGAAAAAGAGGAGTCCTCAAACTCTGAGGAAATTGATTTCTCTGACGACTTCGAGGTCTTTACCAAACTGGACGAGGAGTGGCAGGAGTATTATCGCCAAGAAAGCCAGACATCGGAATATTCAAACGAGGCAGAAAAACGCCGCCAGTATTTCTTCGACTCACTGGTCTCGGAAACATCCCTTCAAGAACACTTGATGGAGCAAGCTGAATTCTCTGACTGCGGAGAAAAGGAATTGGAGGCAATACGCTTTCTAATTGGAAGTCTTGATGATCGAGGGTTTCTCACCTCTCCCCTATCAGATGTTGCCCTTTTATCAAGCATGCCCCTTGCAACAATGAAGGAAGCAAGGGAAATCCTTCGAAACTTTGACCCCCCAGGCATAGGCAGTGAAGATATTCGGGAATGCCTCCTTTTTCAATTGTCTCTCCGTGGAGAGCAAGACTCACCGGCTTACAAGATCATAGACAAATGGATGGATCTATTATTGAGAAGACGCATTCCTGAACTAGCCCGCAAGATCGGCATATCAAAGGATGAAATACAGGAAGTAATCGAACACATTGCAGAACTGGACCCCAACCCAGGCAGCCGGTTTCGCGCAGATACCAACAGTTCCATCTCTCCGGATGCCCAAATCGAGTGGGATGGGAACAAGTGGGTCATCAATATTAACAATGACTATATTCCTCGTCTTCGCATCAACCCCATCTACAAGCAGTTGATTGCCAAGGGCACCCTTTCAAAAAAGGAAAAAGACTACATTCAGGAGCGCATGCGTTCAGGCAAGTTTCTAATGGGTAGTATAGAACAGCGCCAGCAAACCATCAAGCGTATCTCTAACGAGATTCTCAAGTTCCAGAAAGACTTCTTCGAGGAAGGTGTCTCGGCATTGAAACCACTAACAATGAATCAGGTGGCTGAATCTATAGATGTTCACGAAACCACGGTGAGTCGTGCTATCGCAAATAAGTATCTGGAAACTCCTCATGGGACCTTCCCATTTAAATACTTCTTTACCGCCGGTTACGAGAACGCTGCGGGAGAATCCATCTCAAACAGGAGTGTCAAGGATAGCATCGCAAAGATCATTGAAGGGGAGAATCCGGTGAAACCCCTCAGCGATCAGGCCATCGCCAACCTGCTTGCAAAGAGTGACATAAAAATTGCAAGAAGGACTGTCGCCAAATACCGGGAGGAAATAGGTGTTCTTCCCACCAACCTCCGTCGCCAATACGACTGAGCGTGAAAGTCAAGTCCCAGGATACTGAAGGAGTCACCTCCCTCTGGCTGGATACCAGTGCGCGCGAAACAAGTGTAGCACTCATTCATGACGACCAAATCCTGACACATATTATCTCTGAAACAAATGCCCTGGACTCCCTTTTTAATGGTCTGAAGACTTGCCTCAGATCAGAGGGGTTGGCTTTCGAAGATGTAGATGACATCCACTACTGTGAGGGTCCTGGTTCATCCCTCGGATTAAGAATCAGTGCCATGGCCCTTAAAACGTGGAAAACATTGCGACCCAAAATACCTTTATACGCATGCCGAAGCCTTCCTCTCCACGCCATTCTTCTGGCAGAAGACGTGGAAACGCCGGACTCCTTCTCCCTTGTTGGACAATGGAAAAAAGGCAACTGGTTCCACTTGAAACACAAAAAGAATTTCGTGGTCACTGCCGGAGAAATGAATACCCTAACTGATGAGGAGGTTCTTGAGCTAAAAGGCCCGGTCTACCATATCAAGCAACGGAAATTCTCGACCCACCCTCCGACTCACTTCCTGCCGGTTTCAACGAATCTGAATGGGCTGCCAAAAGCACTCGCAACTCCCGGACTCTTCAGGGAAGTAGACCAACCTGAATTATTTAATCTCGGCAAGCCCACCTTCAAGAAATGGACTCCCGGAAGGCACCGGTAGACCAAGTAAAATCTTATATTAACATGCCTCCTCAACCACAAGCAAGGTGCTGGGCAGATATCGACCTGGCTGCCCTCGAGCGCAACTTGAGGCATATTCAATCCGGTCTACCTGGAGGGCTCAAATATGTGGCGGTAGTCAAGGCTGATGCCTATGGACACGGAATCCAACCAGTGGTTTCAAGACTGATGCAATGCGGCGCAGACATGTTCGCCGTAGCCAACATTGGTGAGGGTATGCAGATTCGAGAAATTGGAAGCGGTTGGCCAATCCTTGTACTTAGCCCGGTGTTACCCGGGGAAGAAGAGGCACTTCTTGATTATGACCTTATAGCAACACTCTCTACCACGGAGGAAGCAGAACGCTTCAATCTGTTTGCAAATAAGACAGGCAAACAGATGCCAGTCCATGTAAAGATTGACACAGGCATGGGGCGCTCCGGTGTATGGCATGAGTCAGCCGCAGTTCTCCTGCAAAAGGTTTCAGCAATGAGCTCCCTGCGCATCGAAGGCTTATATACTCATTTTTCAGATGCACCGCAGGATCGTATCTTTACAGAAAACCAACGCCAACTGTTTCTTGAAGCCACTTCAGAATTCAGAAAGCAACAGACAGGCAACCCACTGCTTATCCACTCTGATAGTAGTAGCAGCCTGAAATCACTCGGTGGCGAATCGCCCATTAACGCTGTCCGTGTTGGGCTACTCCAGTTTGGAGTACCACCTTTTCCTGAATCCGTCCTGGCAGACGTCATAGTGGAACCGGTGTTAAGCTTTTATGCACAAGTCGGGCTTGTCAAAAATCTACCGATAGGAACCGGAATCAGTTATGGGCGAACATACAGCCTGAAACGAGACTCCCGCGTTGCAGTGCTTACTGCCGGTTATGGCGATGGCATACCACTGGCACTCAGTAACCGAGGACACGTTTTG
>JABJCN010000195.1 GCA_018668635.1 Opitutia bacterium | reverse complement strand
TGCGAAACGATTCCGTCCCGTCATCGTTGTACCAAACCCAAACCCCATTCCCGTTAACGACGTTGGTCACGGGACACTTATCGCCATTCGGTTTCCAAGCAACGGCAGTCATTGGCGTTCCTCCCTTGAAGTTTCCTTCCCACTTCTTGTCCCCGTTCTCGTACCACGCCGTCGTAAGCCCGTCCTGCTTGCCGTCCTTCCAAGTGACTTCCGCCTTCTTCTGCCCATCCTCGTACCATCGGGTCATAAGTCCGTCCCGCTTGTCGTCCTTGTAGGTGGCTTCTTGCTTCTTCTGCCCGTTCTCGTACCACTCAGTCAAAAGCCCGTCCAACTTGCCATCCTTCCAATTTCCTTCCCCCTCCTTCTGCCCGTTCTCGTGCCATCGGGTTTGCAGTCCTTCATTCTTGCCTTGCGTGACGAAACCCTTGACTAATTTCTGCCCGTTCTTGTGCCAAAATGTTACATCTCCGTCAAACATGGGGTCGGCCCTTTGATAACGGAATAAGAAAACCCATTCAGACAAGTTTGTTAATTCAAGCGAAATACTTCCCGGATCCAACCAAATATCAAAAGCTGGAGAACGAGCATCCCACCAACGTTTAATTCGCCGCACCTTGCCTTCCTTCAGTTGGACGAGCATCTTAAGTTGTCCGCTTTCATTAACCTTCTTCGCCCATCCCGTGTACGTGGAATCGTTGTTCAGTTTGTAGATCGAGCCATTTCTATCCCGCAACTCTGAACAGTCGATTGCGGTTTCAAGAACATCCTTGATCGTCTCTTCGTCCGAATGGTCGACTTCACCCCTACACCCAACCATCAGCAGGGCGACGAACAGGGCGAATAACGTAGCCTTCATATCCCAAACCCTAACCGCCCCACGGCGGCGGTCAAGCCTGCAGGGGTTCTTCTCGGAGGAGTCGGCGTGGGTTAGACGGTTACTTCGGGTTACCGCTGACCGCGGCGGGTGCCGCCGGGATGGTGACATCGAGGCTGTCTTTCCAAATGCGGAACCCATCCACACGCCCCATCGTGACTACCTGTACCGAGCCAACCTGCCACATGAAGAAGTGGCACGGGCCATCCGCGATGAAACCCTGTCCATCGACTACACAAACTTCAAGGGCTCGGTGGACGACATGGAACGCCACGATGAATACCTGGATGTATGGATGGTGATGCGCCAAGGCCAGTTGAACCGAACCGGCGTTGAGGAATTGTGATCCAAAAGCCAAAGAGGATCGAAAGCAAGGAGGTGATCCAAAATTACATCACCGATACAAATGGCATATGCAGAGAAGATAAACTCTGTCCGGGAACGATAGAAATCGTATTGCAACTATGGAATCTGGTAGTAATGCAATGGATTTCATGAATCGAAATAAAAAGATTTTATCCAATAAACATGAAAGTGTAGAATGGATTAAGTACGTTCCATACTTCGGGATTCAAATCATGGTGTTGGGAGTATTCCTGGTCCCAATTACATGGGCGTGTGTAATCCTGGCGGTACTTTCATATTCAATCAGGATGTTTGCCATAACGGCCTTTTATCATCGATATTTTTCCCACAGGACATTCAAGGCATCCAGAATAACGCAAGCAATGGGAGCCATTGTGGGTTGCAGTGCAGGACAAAGAGGTCCTCTTTGGTGGGCGGCACACCATAGGATCCACCATCGTCAATCAGACTCGGATAAAGATCCGCATTCTCCACAAAAAAAGGGGGTTATTTGGAGTCATATGCTTTGGTTCATGACGGAAGATGCTAAAGTTACACCAATGAAGGAAGTTCCGGATTTGCATAAACTGCCTGAACTACGATTTCTTAACCGGTTCCACTGGATTCCAGTGGTTCTGCTGGCAACAAGTTGCTACTTGCTGGGGGAAACCGATTGGGCCACTGAAAACTTTTCTGCAACAGGAATACAATGGTTAATCTGGGGATTCATTGTACCAACGACTGCTCTTTACCATGCCACCTACACGGTGAATTCCCTGGCCCATCTTTTTGGGAAAAGAAGATTCAGGACTAAAGACGATAGCCGAAACAATTCCTTTGTCGCCCTAATAACATTGGGGGAAGGTTGGCACAATAATCATCATTTTTTCCCGGGATCCGTCCGTCAGGGCTTTACGAAATGGGAATTAGACCCAACCTACTGGGGGCTAAAGATGATGTCCTACATGGGGCTTGTCAGTGACCTCTCACCCATCCCGGCATGGGTGCAAACCAAGGTCAATGAACATGAGGAGGATCGCAGCAGGAAATGAAGATAGCAGTAATTGGGTCCGGGATTTCAGGATTAATCTGTGGATATCTTCTGGGGAGATCTCACGATGTTACAATTCTGGAGGCTGACTCCAGACCAGGTGGACATGTAAACACCATAAGGGTCAATGGAGAGTCAGGAACCCATAATGTAGATACTGGATTTATTGTATTCAACCAATTGACATACCCAAACTTTTGTAAACTGCTGGAAAAACTCGGCGTTAAATCCAAGGCGACCCGGATGGGTTTTTCAGTGAGCTGCGAATCCACGGGGATCGAGTACAGTGGAGAATCAATAAGCGGACTCTTGGGGAGCCTTCGCAATGTGAGTGATCCGGGTCACTGGATGATGATAAAGGATATTTTACGATTTCACCGACTCAATCAGGGTTCGTCAGGAAAAAACACATGTGGAAATCAAACGGTTAATGAGTATGTAGAAAAAAACAAACTGGGAAAAAGGTTCGTGACCCATTACCTGCACCCACTGGGATCCGCATTATGGTCATGCCCGACAGAAAAATTCGGGGAATTTCCCATGGAGTTCGTGCTCGACTTCATGGACAACCATCAAATGCGTCAGGTTGGCAACCGACCGACCTGGAGGGTAATAGAAGGAGGATCCAGAGCTTACGTGGACAGAATACTCGAGGAAGTTGGCAACCGCCTGAGATTAAACAGTCCCGTCAAATCCGTAAAACATATGAGAGAGGAAGTCGAAGTAACCCTAAGTGATGAAACTTCTTCCAAATACGACGAAGTGATCCTTGCCTGTCACGCAGACCAGTCCATGAAGCTTTTGAGGGATTCCAACGATGAAGGGTATGAAATCCTGGAAAGTTTCCCGTATGAGAAAAATAAAGTAACTCTGCACAGTGATGAAACGCTACTGCCTAAACGCAAGGCTGCCTGGGCAAGTTGGAATGCCCGAATCCCAGCCAATAACCAGGCAAAAGCCACGTCCACCTACAGCATGAATATCCTTCAGGGGTTGCAGGATCGCCAGCAATTCTGTGTCTCACTCAACCAGGACGACCTGATTAACAGAGACCTGCACAACTCGGACTATAACTACTCACACCCAACATATTCACCAGGAAGATCAGTTGCACAGGCAAGGCACAAGGAATTCATCCGCAGAAAAGGAATCTCACTATGCGGTGCCTACTGGGGATATGGATTTCACGAAGATGGAATCTCCAGTGGGATCAGGGTGTGTGAAGCTTTTGGGGAGAACCTTTGATGAACAGTTGCCTGTACTTTGGCGATGTCTGCCATGAGAGACTGGTGCCCAAGAAACACTTTTTCCGGTACCGGCTTTTCATGACCCACCTCTTCCTCGATGAACTGGAAGAAGTCTTTAAAAATAGACTGTTCTGGTCGATTAACCGCCCCAACCTGGCATCCTTTCAGCGAAAAGATTACCATGGGGAAGAGGGAAAACCACTGGAGAAATCGGTCAGGGAAACAATGGCCAAACAATTGGGGAAGGAACTCCATGGGCGAATTTCAATCCTAACCCATCTTCGCTATTTTGGACACTGCTTCAATCCAGTCACTTTTTATTATTGTTGGGATCGGGAACTGAAAGAGCCAATCGCGCTGATGACAGAGATCACCAACACCCCTTGGAATGAAACTCATCCCCAGAGCTTTATCTGGAACAAGGAAAAGATCAGTGAGGGATGCTCAACCCACAATTTCCGCAAGGAATTCCATGTTTCCCCCTTTATTGGGATGGATGTGGACTATGAATGGAAGTTTACAGCACCGGGAGAGGATCTTCATGTGGAAATGATTAACCGGGAAAATGATACAGTATCCTTCAGCGCCAAGTTGAAACTTCATAAAAAACCCATTTCCACACGGAATTTGTCTTGGGCCCTTCTCCGCTTCCCTTTCATCACCTTGCAGGTATTCATCGGCATTTACTGGCAGGCTTTAAGATTAAGAATGAAGGGGTGTCCTCATTATCCCCATCCCTCAAAAGGTAGCTCTTTAAAAATCGCACAAAATGATTGATCAATCTCATACCCAAAACCCACCCACCGGGTTGATAAAGAAAAAACAAATGGGCGTCTTTGAGTCCATCCTACATAGCCGGTTCAGCCGTATTGAGAAAGGGCAACTCAAGATATATTCATCCGGGGGCGTTTCAACCTACGGTAATTGTTCTACTGGGCAACCAGTGGCTTCGATTGAAGTGAAAAATCAAGGGTTTTTCCGAAAAACCTGCCTTGGTGGGAATTTGGGAGTGGCAGATTCTCACGCAGACGGCGACTGGGATTCACCGGACCTGGTGGCCTTATTCACTCTACTCCTCCGCAATATGAAAATGCTGGATTCAATGGAGAAAGGTATAACCAGTATCCTGGGAAGGATAGCCCTCTGGACCTATCAACTGACAATGAGAAACACACCAGAAGGTAGCCGGCGAAACATCTCACTTCATTACGATCTCGGGAATGAATTCTTCCAACTGATGCTGGATCCCACAATGACCTATTCCTGCGGTATATTTGAATCCGAAAACACAACACTGGAGGAGGCATCACTCGCCAAGTATGATCGGATCCTGAACCAATTGAAAGTCAGTGACGGCACGCACATTCTGGAGATAGGTTGTGGTTGGGGAGGATTCGCCATTCGGGCTGCAGAGAAATATGGATGTAAAGTCACAGCCCTGACGATATCACAAAGACAATTCGAGTTTGCACAAAAGAGAGTCAGGGAAGCAGGGCTGTCTGACCAAGTGGAAATTGTCCTCAAAGATTATCGGCATATCCAAGGGGAATACGATCGAGTTGTATCCATTGAGATGGTTGAAGCAGTGGGGCACAAATATCTACCCCTATATTTCAGCCAAATCTCCAAGCTATTGAAAGAAGATGGGGCCGCCATGATTCAAGCGATCACAATGCCTGACTATCGTTACCAAGGATACCTCAAGAGAGTGGATTACATCCGCAGTCGAGTCTTCCCCGGGAGTTGTGTGCCCTCAGTCTCAGCCCTTATTGAGGCAGCCGTTAAAAATTCTGATCTGCGACCCGCACGGCTTTCGGATTTTGGGTACCAATATAAAAGAACATTACAAGAGTGGAGAAAACGCTTCATACAGAACAAAAAGGCTGTTCAATCACTCGGTCACAATGATCGGTTTATACGCGATTGGGAATATTATCTGTGTTATTGTGAAGCAGGCTTTGCTGAAGGTTATACGAGCGATGTACATTTGCTCCTGACAAAGCCAGACTGCAGAATAGCAAGGGGATTCACACCGCCAAACAATGCCAGATAATGACTGCGCTTGAAATTCTAATTATCGGGCAAGTCACATCGTCATTACTGATGGCATTGGCATGGTTGTTCAGTAAGCGGTTAAAGAACGCATCCTATGTCGATGTGCTGTGGGCTTATGGTGTGGGCGTAATGGGCATCGTTTTTATTTGTTCCGTTCAAGGAGACCTATCCCGGAAAAAATTGATTATTGGACTTCTTTCCCTATGGAGCCTGCGACTGGGAACCCATCTTTACCAAAGATGCAGGAAAGGAAGGGAGGACAGTCGATATAAATACTTTCGTCAATCATGGGGGGAAAGGGCTGATAACCTCTTTTTTTGGTTTTTTCAAAAGCAGGCATTCTGGGTAGTCCTGTTTGCCGCACCCTTCCTGATTGTAGGTAAAAACTCCGAACCGATGGGCATTCTCGACTTCATAGGCATCTCGGTATGGATGGTCGGCTTTATCGGAGGAGGCTTGGCTGACAGGCAGTTGGCTAATTTCAAGAATGAACCAAAGAGAAAACAAGGGGATGTCTGCACCAAAGGCTTGTGGAAATGGTCAAGGCATCCAAATTATTTCTTCGAGTGGGTTCTCTGGTGCAGTTACCCTTTTATTGGTTGGCAGGCTCCAAATGGAGAATGGCTACTGCTCCTTCCCATTCTACTCATGATCTTCCTTCTTAAAGTGACTGGAATCCCTCATGTGGAGGCCCGGAAACTCGAAGATTCGGGAAGACAATACAGAGAGTACATGGCAAGAACTTCTGCATTCATTCCCTGGTTCCCAAGGAAGATCAAAAAGAAATCGATATGAACCTGCAAAAAAAATTTATAGACCTCGCGGAAAAAGGAATCCTCCCGGACTTTATAATCAGGATGGGCATCCGTCGTCTTTGTCGAAAAAGACTCCAGAAATTGAATTTAGATGACTGTGAGAAATCTGCAGTTTCTGAGTCAAACCACATCAGGGAAGCAGATTGCACAGAAGTGGCGCCGGTTCCCCGAAAGGCAAATGAGCAACATTATGAGGTGCCGGCAAATTTCTATAAACTGGTTCTGGGACCTAACCTGAAATATAGCTGTTGCCTCTGGGAGAAGGGTGCAAGAAACCTTGCAGAAGCAGAGGAACACGCCCTGACAACAACCTGTCAAAGAGCATCTCTGGCAAATGGTCAATCCGTGTTGGAACTCGGATGTGGATGGGGATCTTTATCCCTCTGGATGGCAAAACATTATCCGGACAGTAAAATCACCTCCATTTCCAACTCAAATTCCCAACGCGAGTTTATTGAATCAAAGGCAAGGGAAAGAGGAATAAAAAACCTTAAGGTGCTAACGGATGACGTTAACAACTTTGCCCCGGCGACCAGTTTCGATAGAGTGGTCTCGGTTGAGATGTTTGAACATGTATGCAACCACCGGGAACTTTTTCGTAGAATTCATTCCTGGCTCAAACCAGGAGGTCGTTTGTTCACCCATGTATTCTGCCATCGTTCAAACTCCTACCGGTTTATGGAAGAAGGAGAGGATGACTGGATGGCAAAATATTTCTTCAGCGGAGGCACAATGCCAGGGGACAACTTATTCGTGAAAATTTCAGGCGACCTCCGGTTGCAGGAACAAAACCGATGGTCCGGCATTCACTATGCACGCACTGCCGAGGCTTGGTTGGAGAATATTGACAAACAAAAAACACATGTACTGAAAGCATTCCAGTCCAGCCTGGATGAAATTGAGGCAAAAAAAATGTACCATCGATGGCGTATCTTTTTTCTCGCCTGTGCCGAAACCTTCGCATTTGCCAAGGGACAGGAATGGTGGGTTTCGCATTATTTGTTTCAAAAAAGCTGACGTTCAGTTGGTTTAGGTCGCAAGACAGTTCTAGGTAAAGAAACCTTCTTGAATTGGTTCTTGCCGACAGGAAATCATCGCCTTTTGTTACCCGAATCAGAAATATAACAAAAAAGAAAAGAGTATGAACAAGGTACGCATCGGCATAATCGGCTTGGGTAACATTGGGCAGGTACACGTCAACAACCTGCTGGAGGGCAAGGTTCCTCGCGGGGAACTAACTGCTGTGGCTGATGCCTTTGCAGACAAACTGCCTGAGTTTGCGGCAAAGGGGCTCAAGACCTACGACAATGCCGACGATTTGATAAACTCGGGCGAGATCGATGCCCTGATGATCTGTACACCGCACTTCCAGCACACCACGCTGGGCATACAGGGACTGGAGGCAGGTCTGCATGTGATGGTCGAGAAACCGATCTCCGCCCACAAGGCGGATGCGGAACGACTCATCGCCGTGGCGGGAAAGCATCCTGACCGCGTCTTTGGCGGGATGTTCCAGATGCGCGTGGAGCCCCGCTATATCAAGCTGCGGGAACTCGTCCAGAGCGGGGAACTTGGCGACCTGATCCGGGTCATCTGGATCATGACCGACTGGTTCCGTTCCGAGGCCTACTACCAGAGTGGCGGTTGGCGTGCCACTTGGAAGGGTGAAGGCGGAGGCGTTCTCCTGAACCAGTGCCTGCACCAGCTTGACGCCCTGCAGTGGATTGCCGGCATGCCCAGCAAGGTTCGCGGACACGTGGGCATCGGCAAGTTTCACGACATCGAGGTGGAGGATGACGTGACCTGCTACATGGAATTTCCCGGTGGCACTTCCGGTATCTTCATCAGCTCAACCGGGGAAACCCCGGGCAGCAACCGATTTGAAATCACAGGCACCAAGGGCCGCGTCATCCTTGAGAATGACAAGATGATACTCACCCGCAACGCCGTGCCATCGGACGAATGGAACCAGACCTCCAAGATCGGGTTCAAGCAACCGGACACCATGGTTGAGGAAATTCCAATCCCTGCAGCCGAGGAACCCCATGCCGGCCTGCTGACCAACTTTATTGACGCCATCCTTGACGGGGCAGATCTCATCGCCCCTGGTTCAAGTGGCATTGGATCCGTGGAACTGGCCAACGTCATGCTCTACTCCGGTCTCATGGACAAGCCAATTGACCTTCCAATGGATGGTCTTGAATGGGAGGAAAAGCTCAATGAATTGATTGCTGAATCCACCCATGAGAAAAAGATTGCTGAAGTTTCCAGTGAGGACTTCACGTCATCATTCCGGCGTTAGTATCAGCGACTGACAATTGCACACATATCTTTCTTGGGAATTATAAGAACAAACGCCCAATTTCCTTGCCCCCAAGG
>JABJCN010000250.1 GCA_018668635.1 Opitutia bacterium | reverse complement strand
TGTTGGGCTTGATATATTGTCGAATAGGCCCAATTCGTTTTATCATGACGTGAGGGATGATATGTATCTTGTTTTGATGTTGTTTTATTAAAATATGACTCTTTTTCAAAAGGGTCTTGCCAAGGTTTCCTACCGACATTGATTTGGATATATGATTGTGAGGAATTGGGTTTCGTTGAATCGATTGGATTTATTGTCGGGTATGTTGCAGATCCTTCATTTTTTTTCTGAAGTAACGTATTTGAAATGAGCCAATTGGAAATGAACTTTGAAGATAGGTTTTTACCCTCTCCACCACAAGGTGAAGGGATAATACTCTATGGATCCAATGATCCTGAAGAACTGGTTCGTAAGTGTGTTGAGAATTTGACAGAATCTCTGTCGGACCCATTTAAGCCTGAGGAATTCCTCGTTCAGAGTCTTGGCATGGCCAGTTGGTTACAGTTGGAACTGGCGGCACGTCAATCTGTATGCGCCAATGTCGAGTTTGGTTTTCCCGGAAAGATTATCTGGAAATTATTTCGCGCATTTTTTGGGAAAGGACCTGAGGAAAACCCGTACACCAAGCCGATCATGGCATGGCGGATTTACAACCTGTTTCCCAGGTTGATCGCAGAGGATCCGGAAACCTTTGCGGGTCCCGCCCGATACATCGAAAAAGGTAAGGATGGTGACCGATCCCTTCGGTTGTCCTGGCAGTTGGCCAATCTTTTCGATTCCTACCAAACCTATCGACCGGAAATGATCCTTTCATGGAAACAGCAGAAGTTCCCAATGGATGAAAATCGCTGGCAGGGTCTGTTGTGGTTGAAAATGCGTGAAACATTTGGGGATAATATGTCACTCCCCGAACTCTGGCAAAAACTTGGATCCAAGGAAATGGTGCCAGCCTTTCCAGATCAGTTACCGGATCGACTGTCAGTATTTGGAATCTCCACCCTCCCTCCCGTTTTCCTTGATGTGTTACAAGCTTATGGGCGATGGAAAAATTTAAATATTTATGCCCTTCAACCTGCGCCAGTTCAGTGGGGTGAGGTGGAGTCGGAAAAATGGCAGTTGCGCGCCTTGGTCCGGGCAGAGAAGCAGGCAGGGAGACCTGTGTCCGGTGAGGCTCTTCATGTTGAAAAGGGAAATGTACTGATCGGGTCTCAGGGAAGAACGGGAAGGGAGTTCTTCAATCTGTTGGTTGATCGTAATGCAAATGATCGTCCACTTGTTTTTCGTAAACCATCAGGTGATGGGCTTCTCAATCGATTGCAACGTTCGACATTTGATGTTTTTGACGAGGTTCCTGAACCAACTGGCAGGTGGGATAGAACCGACGAGACGATAATGGTCAACAGTTGCCATGGTCCCATGCGAGAGACTGAGGTTCTTCGCGATTATCTTTTGCGACGCTTTGCCCAGGATGATGACATTCAGGCAAGGGACGTCGTGGTAATGATGCCTGACCCCGAAGGCTATGCATCCTATATTCGTGCAACCTTTGGTTCATCCGAGGATGGGATGCCACATTTTCCATTTTCCATAGTGGATCGTGAACCGCGTCAGGAAAGCCACTTGGTGGACACCTTCTTTGAACTGCTGGAATTTGTGGACGGGCGGGCGACAAACCGGGATGTACTCGACTTGATGGATTCCCCGGCGTTTCGCATGAAGTTTGAACTGGAGGATGCTGACTTGGAGGTTTTTCGGCGTTGGATTCAGGATTGTAATGCTTATTGGGGATTCGATAAGGAGCATCGCAGTCAACTCCAGTCCACATCTATTGAAGAGCATACATGGAGACGTGCCCTGGATCGGATGTCCCTTGGTTTCTGTATGCGTGGGGATGGCGGCAGGATATGGGAGGATCTCCTTCCTTATGATGAAATTGAGGGGGGGAATGCAATAGGGTTTGCAAAGTTTGCAAAGATACTGCGACTTTTGGGGAAACTTGAAGAAAACTCACGGGAAGACAAGACACCGACTGCATGGGTCGATGACCTTCGAGGGATCATCGATGACTTTCTGCCAAAGCGAAACGAGACTCTGCTGGATATGGAGCGTATCAGCAAGGCGGTTGATGGGCTTGGCGAGGATTGCGGCGACCATGTCACAGAAAAAGCACCGCTGAGGGCGATTCGTTATCATTTTACAAACGTATTGGAGGGAGGCTTTGTCCGTGGCCAGTTTTTGACACGGGGAGTTACATTTTGTGGACTGCGTCCCATGCGGAGTGTGCCCGCCCGGGTGATCTGTCTACTGGGTATGAATGATGGAGCCTTTCCGCGCCAGTCCTTAAGTTCTGCGTTGGACTTGTCAGGAGCCAGAAAACCGGGCGATCGTTCATCCCGTGAGGATGATCGATACCTTTTCCTTGAAACCCTCTGGTGTGCCAAGGATTATCTGTATGTCAGCTATGTGGGTCAGTCAATCCACCGCAACCAAAGCATGCCACCTTCAGTGGTGGTCAACGAAATGCTGGATGCCCTTGATTCTTTGGTCCATTTCACGGATGATCAGGGTAATTCTCTGAATGCCTCCGGTGCCTTGGTTCGACAACAGGCACTGCACCCCTTCGGTCATCAGAATTACGATGGCAAAGATCTTTCACGCTCCTATTCCGTGGAAAACCTGAAAGCCTCCATGGCCTTGATGTCCACGGATGAGGATCTCCCTCCCTTTGTGACCGCTCCTTTGGCCAGCGCGCCTGAGGAACTTCTTGATGTCAGCCTGGATGATCTCATCCGTTTTTTTTCCAACCCATGCCAGTATTTCCTTCGTGAACGTCTTTGCATGAGCTTGTGGGAGGAGGATCCGCCACCCGAAGAGTCCGAACCTTTCGAGATTGGAGCCCTGGCCGGTTACCAACTTCGCGAAAGCCTGTTTAAACTTGTTTTGGAGGATTCCACCGGGATTGATATGCAGGCCATTTTTCGTGCCGGAGGAAACCTTCCTCCAGGTAGCATCGGGCAGACATGGTGCAATGAGGTATGTCACAAGGTAAAGGAATTTCATCACAAGTGGGAAGACCAGTTTTCTGGAGAGAAAAGTGCACCGGTCCCGTTCGAGGGCCAGCTTGGGGGATTTACAATCCATGGGGAGACAGGCCCCATCATTGATGGCCGGCAGACTTTTTACAGGTGTTCCAAACTCAACGAGAAAGATCGTTTGAAAGTCTGGATTCGTCATCTTTGTGTTTCTGCCTTTTTGCCGGAAAAGGGGATCGTTACCGGTCATTTTGCAACGGACAAGGAAAGGACCCTGCCAGCCATGGACGAAAAGGTGGCCCGCCAATTTCTACAAAGCCTTCTGCAGGTCTATGTGGGCGGAATGAGTGAGGCGCTCCCGTTCTTCCCAAAGAGTTCCCTTGCCTACATTGAAGAAATGAAAACCAAATCCGGTGATTCATCCGTTGCCTTGATTGAAGCACGCAAAAAATGGAACGGCAGTCAGTTTAGTCACCCCGAAAAAGAGGATGCGGCGGTACGGTTGTGTTACCGTTCCGAACCTTTCAAGGATACTGATTTTGCCGGGATAGCCGGGACGGTATATAGTCCCATGCTTGAGATGGAGCAAGAGCAATGAGTAACGACACTCCATCATTTGACTGTGCACATACACCCCTGAACAAGGGTGTGACATTGCTGGAGGCCAGTGCCGGCACCGGCAAGACTTATGCCCTTGCCCGGATCGTACTGCGCCTCGTTGCCGAGAAAGGCGTTGAGATTGGTAGGATCTTGACCGTTACCTTCACAACTGCGGCAACGGATGAATTACGTTCGCGCATCCGTTCACTTCTGGCCGAGGCACTGGCCAGGATCATGGAGGATGAGGAGATCAGGGACGATGAGACCATTGAAAGCCTTCGCTTAAAACGGGACCAACGGGATTCAATCATTCGACGACTTCGCCTGGCTGTCACGAGCTTTGATGAGGCAGTGATCTGCACCATCCATGGTTTTTGCAACAGGGCCCTCATGGAGAATGCATTCCAGACGAACAGTCTCTTTGATGCTGAGTTACACCGGGACAGCAAGTCCTTGGCTGTGGAGGCCATGGAGGAATTCTGGAGGGAGCGAATTGCGGTGGCACACCCTGTTGTCGCCGCCGCCGCATCCACCGAGAAGCTCAAACTTGAAACTCAGGCAGTTTTCTTTGACAGACTTCCAAAGACCGAGGAATACCATCTTGGCTTCAAGCTGGAGGTCGAGGATGTTGAGAGTAAACTTATAGAACGGTTTGATGACTTGTGTCAAGCCTGGCCTGGCGCCCGTGCTGAATATGTCGAATACGTGGGCAAATGCGTCAAAAGTGGAACCCGTCTACAGAAGTATTGCCAGCTTCATGCCGGAATCCTTGATTCAGCCCTGGGTGAGGGAGCCGTTTCCCCCGCAAGCCTCAAGGTTTTGGAGGAGATTCGTGAAGGCAACCTGAAACTGAAGAATGATTATTTGGATCACCCCAAACCAGTTGTTGCTGTCCTTGCTGAAAGATTCTGTGAGACGATGGGGCTATTTGGGAGGGCGATTCGAGTATCCTGTGTGGACTACGCCACTCAAAAGGTTATGCAATGGAAGGAAAGGCGCGGCATTCTCTCCTTCGATGACCTGCTTGGGTTTACCGCCAAGGCTGTCGCGGCTGGAGATGACTCCGGGGCGGCTCTCAGGAAAAGTCTGGGTGAACGTTTTGATGCGGCTCTAATTGATGAGTTTCAGGACACCGATCCTGTCCAGTTCCGCATCTTTAAGGATTTGTTCGGTCTTGGTTCCTCCCACTGGTTGTTTCTGATTGGTGACCCCAAGCAGTCCATTTACCGTTTTAGAGGAGCTGATCTGGAGGCCTACTTTAAATTTGCGAGGGATACCGGGGCCACAAAATTCTCCCTGAATGTCAATCACCGCACCGTCGCCCCCCTTGTGAATGCTGTCAACCAGGTCTTTACCGGTTCTGACAATCCCTTCCTGCACACGGACCTCACTTTTACCCCGGTCAGTCCAAGAGGTGGTGAAGATGACGTGAAGAAGACCTTTGCATGGGGCAGGGACACCGCATCCGCCCTTGAGATTAGGGAATTGAATTGGAACAGGGACAAGGAGCCGGGTAATTCTGATGCCCGGCGATGCATTTTACGAAACATGGGCAACGAGATCTGTCGCCTGCTTGACGAAGGTCGCATCGGTGGGAACCCCGTGCGTCCAGGGGACATTGCCATTCTCGTGCGGGCGAACTGGGAGGCACGGGAAGTATGGCGGGATTTGCGCCGTCGTGGTTTGCCCGCGATTGTCCACTCAGACGTCAGCCTCTTTGAGGGGGAGGAGGCAAAGGAATTGTTGTGGGTCCTTGAGGCAATCATTCATTACCGTAATGAACGCTCCATCAAGCGCGCCCTGGCCACGGGCCTGATGGGAAAGGTGGTCGGGGATTTCGAGGAATGGCAGGATAACCCCGGTGAATGGGATGATTGGGTCGATCGTTTTCGGAAATACCTTGATATGTGGCGCAAGAGGGGGGTCTACGTTGCCCTTCGGGAATTGTTTACAGACGCCGATGTCCTGCAACTGAACCTGCGCAGGAATGATGGCGAAAGAAGAATCACAAACTTCCTTCACCTCTCGGAAGTGTTGCATCAGGCATCTTCGGAGAATCCCCTTTCTCCCTCATCCCTCTGTCATTGGTTGCGCGGGCACATTGCCGACGAGAATCCCTCATCCGATGAGTATCAACTTAGACTTGAGTCCCAGTCCGAGTCGGTCCGCATCCTTACCACCCATAAGTCAAAGGGTCTGGAGTTTCCCATCGTGTTCCTTCCGGGCCTGTTCTTCAACTTTGGTGGCAGGAATGGCGACTTCCGTTACCATGATAAGGATGGCAAACTCGTGATCAACCTTGGTGACTATGCAGATGATGAGGCGAAAGAAATGGGACGACTGGAGGAGGAGCGTGAAGATGCACGCGTATTTTATGTCGCCGTGACCCGGGCGGTTTCAAGCTGCTACATCTATCACGCACCCGTTGCTGTTCGTGATGGCCAAAAAGTACCCTCACTCACCCGTATAATTCGGTCTTGGGACATTGATGATGACGGGGACGCTGACGAATCCGGCGGCATCCAGGCAAATGTTGCCGGCTGGCTTGCCAATATGGACGCCTCCCAGGCCGCTTATATTTCGTTTGATGCGGATGAAACGGAGAGTGCATCAATCCCGTTGGAAAGCCTTGTGGACGAAGCCTCCACCCTTGAACCTGCCCGGTGGGAGGCAGGACGCAGTTTGCCGGGAGGACGCCTTGTCACCTCCTTCAGTGGTCTGGTAAAGGATGTCGGGTTTGAGGGCCGGGATTTGGACGCCGGGACTCCGGATGAGGATTTTTCCGGGGCGGTAAAACAGCAAAGCCTACCCCTCATATTTGAATTCCCAGCAGGGGCCCATGCAGGCAACTTCATGCACGACCTCTTTGAGAATGCAAAATTCACGGACTCGAGTGAATGGGACAAACTCATCCGTAACCTGCTCGCCAGGCATATGTTTGAGGAGAAATGGGCGGCCCCCATTCGCAGCATGCTTGAGGAGGTGGTGAAGACGGAGCTTAAGCCTGGACTTCGCCTCGCGGAAGTCCCTGATGAAGACCGCCTCAACGAGCTTTCGTTTAATTACACCATTGATCGGGCACGCCTCGTTAAATGCGCATCCCGCCTGCCCGAAAACGATCTGCTGCGTCTTTACCTTGAAGGCGTGAAATCCGTGGAGCCCGGGCAGCACGCCATCAACTCGGAAAAGTTCATGAACGGCTCCATCGACCTGTTGTTCCGCTCCAATGGGAAATATTACATCCTCGACTGGAAATCGAACAATCTCAATGGCGGCATGCCCGGCGGGTTCGCGCCGGAACACCTTAAGTCTGAAATGCTGGCCAACAAGTACGTCCTGCAGTACCATGTCTACGTGGTTGCCGTGCACCGCTACCTGAAACAACGAATCCCGGAATACAACTACGATACCCACTTTGGCGGTGTCTTCTATCTCTTCGTGCGCGGCATGAAGCAGGGTGAGAAGGAGGGGGTTTTCACCGCCAGGCCGCCACTTGCCGTGGTTGAGACCTTCGATAATTTCCTAAAGGGCAAATCATGAACAGCGTCCCTGATAAAACAGATTCATGGGAGGTTGCCTCTTTGGAATACACCATCGGTGATTTCCTTGCCAGGCACTCCCCGGAAGAGGACCGGGATGCCGTGAGGAAACTTGGCCTGGCCCTGGCCCGTACCACCATTGAAGGTGGCAGCCACCTGTCATCCGAGGGTGTCCGTGAACAGATCGGTGACAGGGATCCGTCTGCACTGCACGCAGTCGGTTCTGCGGAAGGTTCCGAACCTCTCGTGCTGCTGGGGGATGGAACCCTCTACCTCCGGCGCTACTTTGAGTACGAACAAACCCTGGCCGCAGTCATCGCGCAAAGGGTGGGGCAGTCGCCCCGACTGCCAACGGGCTCAAGCGGTGCAGGCCTCGGTGAAAACATTTCCGACTGCCTTGACCCCGGGCAGCAGATGGCGGTGGGTTGCGCCTCCCTCCGTCAATTCTGCATGATCACCGGTGGGCCAGGCACCGGCAAGACCCGCACCATCGTCGGCTTGCTTGCTTTTCTCCTAAAGAACGATCCCGACCTCAAGGTCGCCCTTGCCGCCCCCACCGGCAAGGCCGCCTTCCGCATGCGGGATTCAATCCTGAACTCCCTGCCGGCCCTCAACCTCCCCGGGGACCTGCACGAGCGGGTGCTTGCCTGTTCCAAGGCCTCCACCATTCACCGCCTGCTCGGCTCAATTCGGGGGTCCGTGGATTTCCGGCGCAATGGAAAAAATCCTCTTCGCCATGACCTCATCATCATCGACGAGGCATCCATGGTGGACCTTCCGCTGATGGCCAAACTCCTCTCGGCCCTGCGCCCGGAAACCCGGATTATCCTGACCGGGGATGCCGACCAGCTTTCACCCGTGCAGGGTGGACCCGTCTTCAACGCCTTGGCCCGGGACTTTTCGCCCGACCGGTTTGCACAGCAGGATGTGGATGCCCTTAAGGAACTGTCCCTTTCCGCCACCAATAATGCAACCAATGACGACATCCTTGCCGGTTGCCACGTGTCGTTGAAGTACTCACACCGTCAGGAGGGTTCAGCTGCCGCCGCCATCTCCCGGTTATGCCAATCCATCCGGGAAGGGGACGCCGACACCGCACTTTCCATTCTCAGGGAGGATGCAGGAGAAGGCCGGTTGAGTTGGGTCGAGAATCTTGATTCCTCGACTGCTGATGAAGCCATCCGCACAGGCTATGGTCCATTCCGTGTTGCCGTTGAACCTGCACAATCCCTAGAGGCTTTTTCACGCTTCCGCATCCTCTGCGCCATCAATCTGGGCCGCTTTGGGGTGCAGGACTGGAACAGCAGGGCCGCCAACCTGATCCAGTCCAAGGACCCTGCAGATGGCGCGGAACCCATTGTCATCACCTCCAATGAATACGCAGTCGGCCTCTTCAACGGGGACGACGGCATCCTGCGCGGCAATCGTGCCTGGTTCCGCGGCG
>JABJCN010000115.1 GCA_018668635.1 Opitutia bacterium | reverse complement strand
GACAATTTGTTTAGATGGGGCGTCTTGATATGCGGATGGCCGTAACACTCAAGATCTCCGTATCCAAGGTCATCGCAGAGTACAACAACGATGTTGGGCCTTCCTCCTTTCGTATTGGCAGGGGAGGAGGAAGTTTTCTTCCCTAGAATTGTTGTTCCCAGAAAGCATCCAAGGATTAGGGATCGAATTATTAAACTTTTCATTATGTTTCGTGGCGTTGGATGTCTTTGGGAGCAATACTTTCCCCCAAAAGAGTTTTCTTTAATTTTTCGGGAACTGATCAACCGTTTTTAACAAAATCAATAATCCAACAGTCAAAGCCAACAATATGCGATTATTCAATTGAATTTAAGCAAGAGGTGCAGGGGTTCCTTATGGAAGAACTTCACAAGATTCTTAAACTTGAGTCTTTCTCACTACTAGAGACGAAGAAGCAATAGCCATTTGTTATCCTCGACCGTACTGTTCGCGGTACTTTTTAGGAGTCAGAGTCATTCTTTTCCTGAATTGCGCAGTAAAGGCGCTTTGATCGCAAAAACCCAACTCGTAGGCAATATCTGTAATGGAGTTTTCGGTTTCCCGGAGTCTTTGGCAGGCTTTTTCTATTCGGGAACGAACCATAAACTGCTGAGGGGTTAGCCCGGTAGCCTCCTTGAACCTGCGATTGAGTTGGCGGTGCGAGATTCCATTTTCGCTCGCCAGACGGTTGATGCTTGGGGCATTGACGCTTTCTTCCCGTAGTTGATTGATGACGGTCTCGATTTTCGTGTCCCTCGTAAGGTTCAGGCTGTCCTTTTCGTATCGTTTAACTATTCCCATGACTCCGATCGATTGACCTTTCTTGTTGATGATGGGAAACTTGTTGGTCAGGTACCAGGCGGGAATTCCCTGAAGGTTAAGGAATAGCTCTACCAATCCGGTCATGGGTTTGGACTTCCTGATGATCCACTCGTCGTCTTTCCTGAATTTCTTGGCCAGAGGTTCGGGGAAAAGTTCAAAATCATTCTTCCCTAAAAGTTCCTCCTGTGATTTCAGTCCGAGCCTTTGATAGAAATGTGGGTTGGCGAATATTAAACTAAAACTGCTGTCTTTTACAAAAAATGAAATGTCTTCAAGTGTGTAAAGCATGCTTATGAAGCTGTGTGTTGATTGGATTTCTTTAAGGAAATGTTTCTGCTGAATGGAGAAGCCGGTTGTTTTTTTCATATGGCGAACTTTTAATATTATATGACTAAGTCAATCTATCGTTGGCCAAGATTTAATGATATATTATTTTCAAACTATTTAACCTTAGTATATTGATACTATTGAAATGAGATTTTCCCTTCTACTCTGTTTGGCTTTTCTGTCGCTTGGTGTCTTTCCACTCCGGGCCGATCCGCAACTGGATGCCATCGTAACCGCCCTCAAGGGAATTGACGATCCGGTTATTCAAACGAGTTTCCTTAAGGGAATTCTTGGTGGATTGGCTGGTCGTCGGGACGTCGATCCGCCCAAGGGGTGGTCCGCTCTGAAGTCGAAATTGGAAAAGCAGGGCAATAAGGAGGTCATGGGTCTGGTCGGCCAGATTGGACAGGTGTTTGGGGATGAATCGGCAGGCGATTCCGCTCTGGCTACGTTGATGGACTCGAAGGCCTCGCTTGAAGAACGGAAACTCGCCTTGGCCGGGTTGGTTGCCCAGAAAAACCCCAGACTTCCTCCGAAGCTCGCCCTTCTTCTTGAACAGCCAATCGGGATCGAAGCCACCCGGGCCTATTCTGCTTTTGACTTCAAACCCGCTCCCAAGGTCCTGTTGTCCAGGTACTCGAAACTTGGTCCGGAAGAAAGACGTGTTGTGGTAGAGACTTTGGCCTCCCGTAAACCTTATGCCCGTGCTCTTGTCACAGCGATGGGGAAAGGCAAAGTGGCCAAGGAAGAGATTCCTGCCTACGTGGCCCGTAATCTCCAGTCCATGCTGGGTGATTCCTTTGAGAAAGTCTACGGGAAGGTACAGGCTGTTTCTGCGGACAAGGACAAGCAGATTGCCAAGTACAAATCCATGATACTGGCATCTGACATTTCCAAAGCGGATGCCTCCAAGGGACGTTCGATTTACCAGAGAACTTGCGCGGCCTGCCACATCATGTATGGCGAGGGCGGAAAAATCGGGCCTGAGTTGACAGGCTCGAACCGATCGGACCTCGATTATTTTTTGCTTAACGTACTGGCTCCCAGTTATGACGTTCCAGAGGGATATCGGATGGTTACGATCACGAGCAAGGACGGTCAAGTCTCCGTTGGCAACGTCATGGAGGAGGACGCTAACAAGGTTGTCCTTAACATGGTCGGCCAGCAAAGTGTGATTGCCAAGTCTGACATAAAAAACCGAGTGACCTCGAAAATTTCCATGATGCCGGAAGGTCTTCTTCTTGCACTCAAGGACCATGAGATCCTTGATCTTATTAAATATTTAAGAACCGAAAAACAAGTACCTCTCCCATCACTATGAAAATTCAATTTCTTTTCCTTGCCCTTTTGGCTTCTATTCTGAATGCGGCCACCCCAACGAGCAACGCTCCTTTTCTCAAGCCGGACGAGGCCATTGCCAAGATGACCATTCCCGACGGGTTCGAGGTCAAGGCCTTCGTTGCCGAGCCGGACATCGGGGAGGCGATCGCATTTTGCTTTGATGAAAAGGGTCGACTCTGGACCCTGGAGAATTACAACTACCAGACGAGACGGGCTCATTCCACCGACAAGAAGAACCGCATTCAGATCTTCGAGGACGTCGACGGGGACGGAGTCTTCGATAAGAAGAAACTTTTCGCGGATAATCTTACCTTTAGCTCCGGTATTGCCGTTGGCATGGGCGGGGTTTATGTCGGGATGCCTCCAGAATTGATATTCATACCCGATGCGAACGGGGACGACAAACCGGATGGTGAACATCAGGTGCTACTGGACGGTTGGGGAATCCATGACAGGCACGAGACCCTGAACAGTTTTATATGGGGACCGGATGGCTGGCTTTATGGTTGTCATGGGGTCTTTACCCGTTCCGAAGTCGGAAAGCCGGGCGCCGACAAGGAAGACCGCAAGTTCATAGATGGTGGCATCTGGCGCTTTCATCCCCAATCCAAGGAATTCGAAATCTTTGCCGCAGGATTGTCCAATCCTTGGGGATTCGACTTCAATGACATGGGGCAGGGCTTTGCCACCTGTTGCGTCATCCCTCACCTTTTTCACATCGTGCAGGGAGGTGTCTACCACAAGCAGAGCAGGCAGAACGTAAACCCCTACGTTTACGACAATATCAAGACGATCAGGGATCATACCCACAAGTCAGCCCATGGTGGCGCCCGTTTTTACTTGGCGGACGTCTTTCCCAAGAAATACCGCGACCAGCTTTTCATGTGCAACATTCATGAGCACGCGGTGCTGGTTGACTACATGGTACCCAAGGGCTCCAGTTTCATAGGTAAACATGGATCAGACTTTATGCCGACCAACGACTTGGCCTGGGTGGGATTTAGCGTGGAGATCGGACCGGACGGCGGGGTCTATATTCTGGATTGGCACGACCAGAATATTTGCGGAAACGTGGTCAAGTTTGCCAACTCCGCACGTGTCTACCGGATCATGCCCAAGGGGGTGAAACCCATCAAGCGTTTTGATCTGAACAAATTGAGCGACGAGGAATTGGCCGACATGCAGGATCATTCTAACGATTGGTACGTCCGTCAGGCTCGAACCATTCTTCAGTACCGGGCGGCTTCCGGAAAATTAAATGCGTCCAAGGTACACGGGAAATTGGAAAGCATGTTGACGGATGCCAAGACCGTGGGCAAGCGCTTGCGGGCCTTGTGGGCTCTTCACGTAACGGGTGGGTTCAAGGGCAAGGATGCCAGACTCATGGCCTTGCTTGATGATTCCGAACAATACGTCCGGGCCTGGACCATTCAATTCCTGAGCGAGGACAAGAAGCCTTCCGATGCCCTGCTTGCCAAATTTGCCAAGATGGCCAAGTCTGATTCCTCGCCGGTCGTTCGGCTTTACCTCGCCTCCGCTCTACAGCGTTTCCCGCACGACAAGCGTTGGTCTATTCTCGAGGGGCTTGCTTCCCATGCCGAGGACAAGGATGACAACAACATCCCCCGCATGGTCTGGTTAGCGCTCGAACCCATGGTGCCCGACAACTCGGCCAAAGCCCTTGCCTTGGCCGCCACGGCCAAGCTCCCTCGCTTGCAGGAATTCGTTCCAAAAAGAATGCTCGCCGGGAAGACCCCTGTCCGTTCTCCGCAAAAGCGGAAGGTTCCAAAAGCCGACTGGCAGAAGCTTATCCAAAAGGCGGCTCCCAACTTTTCTGTCGAGGGATCAGGGGAGGGGGGCGTGGTCCGCTTTGGTACCTTTCGAAACAAAACTGCCACCCGGACTCATCCCATCAAAAGGGGGGTTCCTTCGGTACTCAGTCGCAAGCTTCAGGTTCACAAGGGAAAGAAGACCCTCCTGCATGCAACTGTAAGCCATCATCCTCACGGAGACTGGGAACTACGGGTCAAGGTGGACGGCAAGATTATTTCCAGGACTGAGGTTTCCTCCAAGACCACGACGGATGAATGGCTTACACATGAGGTGGACCTTTCTCCCTATGGCGGAAAAGAAATTAAGTTGGAACTTGAGAACAACCCTACTGCTTGGATGAACGAATGGGCCTACTGGCATGAGGTCAAGGTAAGCATAGTTC
>JABJCN010000062.1 GCA_018668635.1 Opitutia bacterium | reverse complement strand
TGAGATTACACCCGACCAACGCGCCAATGAAGCCTCTGGAAATTCAGGGATCAAGCAGATACGCGGACAAAAGAACCAAGGGTTTCTTTTATGCATAATAGCCGCGGGTTTTATCCTGCTGGCCATTGCACAACACCGCTGGAACAGGAGCCGGAAAGCCTAGCTCATGCTGAACGCCCTTATCCGCTTCTCCCTTGCACAGCGTGGCCTCATCGTCACGTTGGCACTTGTGCTGCTGGTGCTTGGCGGTCGCAAGCTCACCCAGTTGCCGGTTGAGGTGCTGCCCGACCTTACCAAACCAACCGTCACCATACTCACCGAGGCGCCGGGATTTGCACCGGAGGAAGTTGAGACTCTAGTATCTGTGCCTCTTGAAAACGCACTCATGGGAGTCAACGGAGTAAGCCGGTTGCGCACCGTCAACGACATTTCCCTTTCGCTCATTTTCGTCGAATTCGACTGGGGCACAGACATCTACCAGGCCCGTCAGTTTGTCCAGGAACGTCTGACCGGCGTGACGGAAACCCTTCCCAACGGGGTTCATCCCTACATGACACCCGTGGCCTCACTTATGGGAGAAATTCTATTCATCGGAATCATGGACCCGACCGGCAAGACCTCACCCCGTGAACTTCGAACCCTTGCCGACTGGACACTCGCCCGGCGATTCCAGTCCATCCCCGGAGTGGCAGAGGTCCTTGCCATGGGTGGTGGCGTAAAGCAATTGCAAATCCAACCCCGTCCACAAGCAATGCTGGCCCGAGGCATCTCATTCAACGAACTCCATGATGCCGCAGCCATGGCCGTCAGCAACACCACTGGCGGGTTCCTTACCGAGAATGCCCAGGAAATCATGGTGCGAAACCTCGCCATGACGATCGATCCCGACACCATCGGACAGACCATTGTGGCCCACAAAGATGGTCTACCCGTTTGTATCGCCGATATAGCTAATGTAGCGTGGGGCACCGAGCCAATGCGGGGGGATGCCGGGATGGGGTCGAAGCATTCCAAGGCCACAAAGGGAGGCATGGCCAAAGGTTATCCCGGCGTTATCCTCTCGGTGACAAAGTCACCGGGCTTTGACACCATTCGCCTCACCCGCGAGGTCGAGAATGCCATGCACAAAATGGCAAAAACCCTTCCCGAAGGCGTTGAGATGCTCTCCATCTACAGGCAGGCAGACTACATCCAGCTTGCCATTGGAAACCTGAAGGAAGCGCTCCGGGATGGCGCCATCATGGTTTCAATCATATTATTTTTGTTCCTGTTAAACCTGCGTGTTACACTGATCACCCTGACAGCCATTCCGCTATCCGTAGCAATGACCATTCTTGTCTTCGACGGATTCGGCTTGAGCGTAAACTCAATGACCCTGGGTGGGATCGCTGTCGCCATTGGCATGGTCGTGGACGATGCCATAGTCGATGTGGAAAATGTCTTCCGAAGGTTACGGGAAAATGCGGGACTGGCCCATCCACGAGGCAGGATCGACGTGATTGCAGACGCATCTGCAGAAGTGCGCTCCTCCATCTTTTACGCAACAGTGCTTATCGTGCTGGTATTCGTTCCATTGCTTGGTTTGAGCGGCGTGGAGGGTCGGTTATTCTCCCCTATTGCCATCGCCACAATTATCAGCATGCTAGCCTCTTTCCTGGTTTCACTGACGGTGATTCCGGTGCTGGGTTCTTTCCTGCTTAAACCCAACCCGGGGAAGCAACATGGCGATGCCGCCCCGGTGCGTGCGTTGAAGCATTTATTTACCAAGACGTGGTTGATGCTGGCACTAACCCAGCCATTCATTGTGATTGGACTGACCCTGGGACTCCTTTTCCTTGCCGTTGACCAAGCCTTGCAAATGGGCGGCAATTTCCTCCCTGCATTTCGAGAACCTTCTGCTGTGGTCGCCACAACCACCGCACCCGGAACCTCTCTAAAGCAGACCACCGAAATAGCTGAAGTGGCCATTGACCAACTCCTGAAAATCCCCGAGGTCGAAACCGCTGGTTATCGTGCGGGACGCGCTGAGCGGGGTGACCATGTCGTTCCAGTTTCCACGGTCGAGTTCGAGGTTGATTTCGATGACAAGTCCGGGCGTCCCCGTGAGGCCGTCCTGGATGAGATTCGAACCACGATGCGTGGTATCCCTGGCACCTTCAGCGCCATGAGCGGACCACTGGCCGACCGAATTGGGCATATGCTGAGCGGTGTATCGGCCAAGGTCGCCATCAAGATCTTTGGTACCGATCTCGATGAACTCCGCCGGCTCGGCACGGAAATCGCTGAAATTGCCCGAAAAATCCCCGGATTGGAGGAAGCCAGAATCGAGCAGCAGGCGCCCATCCCACAACTCCGCATCGAGATAAACCGTGAACGCGCATTAGCCTACGGTGTCACTCCCGGCGAACTCAATGAGCAACTTGCAGCCCTCATTGGAGGAGAAAGCCTTGCAAAAATCCATGAGGATCAAAAAATCCACGACCTCGTCCTGCGGCTTCCACCGGAATGGCGTAATGAGCCAGAGTACCTTCGCGACCTATACATCGATTCACGAAGCGGCCAACGTATCCCACTTCATTATATCGCGGATATAAGACAAGCCAGTGGTCCCAATACCATTCTCCGAGAAAATACTCGACGTCGCTTTGTGGTCTCCATCAACCCAACCACCAGCAACCTCAATGCTGCCGTGGAAGAACTCCAGCGTGAAGTTGCAGGGAACGTAACCCTTCCAGAAGGCTACACCGTCTCCTTCGAGGGTGAATATCAGGCACAACAGGATGCCAAGCAAAGGATCTTCATAATGTCGGGCATTGTTCTTTTCGTCGTAATCATGCTTCTTTATGGATATTTTCGGAGCTCGCCACTGGTCCTTCTGGTCTTGACCAACCTACCCATCTCCCTGGTCGGTGGCATACTGCTAACGCGCTGGACGCTGGATAATATCAGTATCGCAACACTGGTCGGTTTTATTGCGGTTTCCGGCATATCCGCCCGCAACACCATCATGCTGCTCTCCCACTATCTGCACCTGATGAAACATGAAGGGGAAAGTTTCACCCGGAAGATGGTTGAGCGTGGCACCCGGGAACGCCTCGTCCCCATCCTCATGACTGCACTTTCCGCCGGCATCGCACTGATCCCCCTCGTTTTCGCCGCCAACGAACCCGGCAAGGAAATCCTGAACCCTGTGGCCATTGTCATCGTTGGTGGCCTGATTAGTTCAACCCTACTGGGACTTCTCGTAACCCCTGCCCTTTTTTATTCGTTTTGTAAAAAATCAGCCGAAAAAGCTGTCCATCGGCTTGGTGGATCATCCCAATAATGGGAATCCTGCAGTTTTTGTTTTGCCAAAGACACTTTCCCTGATTTGAGCTATTCATCTAAAAGAAACAAAACCAGTTTAAGTCATAACATGAAATATTCCATATCCGCCCTTGCCATCTTCCTCCTTGCCAGCCTTTCAGCCAATGCCGCCTTCAGGTGGGCCGATACAGAAGGAAAACATACCGACCTCCAGTTCAACGGAAAGAATATTGCCCGGTATGTCTACGAGGCCATGGACCCGAAGGATCGGGAACGGACTTACAAACCCTTCCATCACGTCTATCAAAAGGATGGCAATGGATTCCTGACAAAAGGACCCGGGGGAAGGTACACCCATCATCGCGGCATCTACTACGGCTTCAGCAATTGCCGGGCACAGAACAAGGTCGGCAAGTCTGTCGGCGTGGACACCTGGCACTGTAGAGGCGGTTACCTACAGCACAAAGAAGTCCTGATTCAAGAAGCTGACGCGAATCAGGCCCTGCAAAAAGTGGCCATTGAGTGGCGTGTGGACGATGGCACGGTCTTCGCAATCGAGGATCGTCAGCTAACCTTCTCCTTTGCCAAGGATGGTGCCCTGGTGGTTGATTTCGAATCCGTCCTGAAGCCAACCCAAGACAAAATCGTGGTCGACGGTGACCCCCAGCACGCCGGCTTCCAGTTTCGTGCATCCAATGAAGTGGCTGAAAAAACCAAGGGACAAACCTATTACATCCGCCCCGAGGGCGGCAAGGATAGTCCCGGAAAAACCAAGAACTGGCCCAGCAACAAGGACATGACCAATCTTCTTTGGAAAGCCCAGAGCCTCGTTGTGGGAGGCAACCGATACACTACGGTCTACCTCGACCGACCGGGTAATCCCAAGCCCTCCTTCTACAGCGAGCGGGACTACGGTCGTTTCGGATCATACTTCAAGCGGGAAATCCTGAAGGATAAACCCCTCAAGATTAACTACAGGCTCAACATCAAGTCAGGTGAACGCACCCCGGAAGAATGCGCATCCCTGAGCAAGGCTTTCCTAAAATAGCATAGGCCAGCCAGTTTCAGGCTGAACCGGCATGCGTACCCCCACTGAGATTCCCGCGAGGATGCGGGCGGTGCAGGATCCGGTCATACCAATCGTCGGTGAATGGACCCGGGACAATCCGGGGACCATATCCCTGGGACAGGGCGTGGTCTCGTGGAGACCGCCGGCAGAAGTCTACGATGCTGTTGCGGCTTTCCGTGAAGACCCTGACAGCCAAAAGTACAAGCTTGTCCAGGGCATCCCGCCGTTACTTGAGAGCATCGAGGACAAGTTGTCGTCGGACAACGGAATCCATGTCAACGCACAGGATCGCATCGTCGTGACGGCCGGTGCCAACATGGGCTTCATGAACGCTGTCCTCGCAATCACGGACCCCGGGGATGAAATCATCCTGCCTGCCCCGTATTACTTCAACCATGAGATGGCTGTCCGCATTGCCGGATGCATTCCCCGGGTGGTACCCAACGATGCGAAACATCAGTTGCAACCGGGACTCCTCGCTGATGCCATCAATGAAAAGACACGAGCCATCGTGACCATCTCCCCAAACAATCCATCCGGAACAGTCCACCCACAGGCAGACCTAACGTGGGTCAACCAAATCTGCAGAGAACAAGGCATCTACCATATCACGGACGAAGCCTACGAATACTTCACATACGATGGGGCCCAGCACTTCTCCCCCGGGTCCATTAATGATTCAAAAGACCACACGATCTCCCTGTTTTCCCTTTCCAAGAGCTATGGATTCGCCAGTTGGCGAATCGGCTACATGGTTATTCCTGAACACCTGATGATTGCTGTAAAGAAGATCCAGGACACCAACCTGATCTGCCCTCCGGTCATATCACAATATGCCGCAGTGGCCGCAATGCAAGCCGGACCCCGGTCTTTTGCGACCGGTCTTTCATCCCTCGAAGAGGTTCGGAGTAAAAGCATCGCCATGCTGGATGAACTCGGCGAACGGGCTACCTGCGCAACTGCAAAAGGTGCATTCTACTTTCTTCTAAATGTGAGAAGCAGACAGAACCCAATGGCCCTGGTCCGCCAACTGGTGGAACAGTACAAGGTTGCCGTTATGCCAGGTACAGCTTTTGGTCTTGAGCATGGTTGTTATATTCGCCTATCCTACGGGGCTCTATCGCCGGAAAGCGTCCTTAAGGGCATCGGTCGTCTCGTTGAGGGTTTGCAGGCATTGACCGACTGAGAAAAACCCTTCAACATCAATATTGATGAAAGTCTATTGTGTACAACTCGACCAGACATGGGAGGACAAGCCCGCCAACTATGCCAAGGCCGAACAACTTCTCCGGCAGGAAAATCCTGAATCCGGAAGCCTTGTTGTGCTGCCCGAGATGTTTCCCACCGGCTACAGCATCCACATAGACACCACCACCGCGGAAGAACCTGAAAAGACAGAGACATTCCTGGCCGGGTTGGCACGAAAACACAATTGCTGGGTCCTATCTGGCAATGCAGAAAAGCGCGAATCTCCCAAAGGTGCCAACGTATCCATCACCTTCAATCCGGATGGGAAAAAAGTCTGTGGTTTCACCAAGCTCCATCCCGTCCCCGTATACAATGAGGACAAGTACTACGATAAAGGGATAGAAATCGTCACCTTCCCCTGCAACGGCTTCTCAATAAGTCCGTTCATCTGCTATGACCTTCGATTCCCCGAGATATTCCGTATCGCCTCATTGCAGGGAGCCGACCTGTTGGTGGTCATTGCTAACTGGCCTGCTGTCCGCATCAACCATTGGCTGACCCTGCTTCAGGCCCGGGCAATTGAAAACCAAGCCTACGTAGTTGGTGTCAACCGCTGCGGCAAGGATCCAAACCTGGAATATCCGGGGCGCTCGGCCATCTTTGATCCGCAGGGAACCTGTCTCGTCGATGCGGGCGGTGAAGAAACCATTGTCCAGGCCGAACTGAACCCAGAGACGGTGATGGAGTGGCGCAAATCATTCCCCGCACTCGACGATGCTCGTCGAGAATTCTATAATCCGCAATGGCTTTCCTGAAATTCAACATTACAAACCAAGCCAAATCCATGAACGACAATCATACCTCATCACGACGCAATCTTCTTGCTGCAGGCGCCGCCGCTCTTGCAACAACAACCATAAAGGCATTCGGCGACCGTGACTACAGTCCCCATGCCGCCCCGGTTCGCTACCCGGACCCCGACATCATTTCCCTCGATCCCCGCTTCAACAAGTACAAGCTTGGCAACACCCCCATCCAGCGCATCTACCATAATAAAAAAACCCTGTGGACGGAAGGTCCGGCATGGAATGGTGTTGGCCGATACCTGCTCTTCTCGGATATTCCCAACAACCTCCAACTACGCTGGATCGAAGACGATGGACGCACCTCACTCTTCCGTAATCCATCCGGCAACAGCAATGGTAACACTTTCGACTTTAATGGTCGCCAGATTGCCTGTGAACATGGCAATCGACGGGTTGTTCGTTACGAGTACAACGGCACCATTACCGTTCTCGCCAGTGAATTCAACGGAAAACCCTTCAACGCCCCCAACGATGTCGTGGTACACCCAGAGGACGGTGGCATCTGGTTCACCGACCCCGGTTACGGCAGCATGTGGCACTACGAGGGCAACAAGGGACCCCTACACCATAAGGAAGCCATCTATCGGATTGATGCCGAAACACGGAAGATCACCAAGGTGACAGATGAAATCTTCAAGCCCAACGGCCTTTGCTTCTCACCGGACTACAAAAAGCTATACGTCTCCGACACCGGTGACGGAAAAAATATCAAGGTCTGGAACGTTGTTGACCAGACACGTCTCACAAAAGGACGGGAATTCGCATCCATGAAACTCGATGGCTTCGACAACCCCGGAAATGCCGATGGTATACGCGCCGATCTAGACGGTAACATCTGGGCCAGCGCAGGATGGGTTGGTGCAGGCTATGACGGTGTCCATATCTTTGCACCGGATGGTGATCGAATCGGCCAGATCCACCTCCCTGAAATCTGCTCCAATGTCTGCTTCGGAGGTCGCAAGCGCAACCGCCTCTTCATGACCGCAAGCCAAAGCGTGTATGCCGTCTACACAGACGCCATTGGTGCACACATCACCTGATCCTAACGTTTCCTGTTCCCGTGTCATCCAATTTCCTTCCGCAATGATCCTTGCAATGGACCAGGGAACAACGAGTTCCCGCGCCATTGTCTTTGACGAGCAACTGCAGGTCCGTGGGCTTGCACAGCAGGAATTCCAGCAGTACTATCCACAAGGCGGTTGGGTGGAACACGATCCACTGGAGATCTGGCAGAGCCAGCTGGACGTTGCCCGGAAAGCCATTGATGCATCGGGTTCAACTCCGGGTGATATCGCCGCAATCGGCATAACCAACCAGCGGGAAACCGTACTCATATGGGATAGGAAAACCGGTACTCCCCTTCATAACGCCATCGTTTGGCAGGACCGCAGAACCAGCGAGTTCTGTCGCCAAATGAAGGAGGATGGTCATGAAGAAACATTCAGGCAAAAGACCGGCCTTGTCCTGGACCCCTATTTTTCCGCCAGTAAGATACGCTGGCTTCTCGACCACGTGGAAGGAGCGCGCCAAGCGGCAGAAGAGGGAAAACTTGCCTTGGGCACCATCGATACATGGTTGATCTGGAACCTTACAGAAGGCCGAAGCCATCTCACCGATGCAACGAATGCCTCCCGGACCCTGCTCTACAACATCCACACCGCGGACTGGGATGAGGAACTCCTTTCTCTATGGGACATTCCTCGAAGCCTCCTTCCTGAAACCACGGACTCCAGTGGCACCTGTGCAAAAACCAGCCTCTTCGGGAACACCCCCATTTCAATTGCAGGCATTGCCGGGGACCAACAGTCTGCACTGTTTGGCCAGGCCTGCTTTGCACCCGGCATGGCCAAGTGTACCTACGGAACCGGTTGCTTCATATTGCTCAACATCGGTGACCAACCCCGTGCATCCCCATCCAGGCTGCTCACCACGGTGGCATGGTCCATTGACGGGGAACTTGAGTACGCCCTTGAGGGCAGCGTCTTTATGGGTGGTGCAACCGTGCAATGGTTACGGGATGGACTCGGCATCATCCAGAACGCAACGGAGGTTGAGGAACTTGCAGGACAGGTCGATGACACCGGGGGTGTTGTCCTGGTACCCGCATTTGCCGGTCTCGGGGCGCCATACTGGAATGCGGATGCACGCGGTACACTCGTAGGTATGACCCGGGGGACCTCAAAGGCGCATATCGCACGGGCCGCACTGGAAGGCATCGCCCTTCAGGTGGTAAACGTCGTTGAAGCCATGCAGGCTGATGGAGGCATTGATCTTAAGGAAATACGCGTTGATGGTGGAGCCTCCATCAACAACCTGCTTATGCAAATCCAGAGCGACCTGCTCGACGTCCCGCTGGTCAGACCCATGCAAACGGAGAGTACCGCCCTCGGGGCTGCATGCCTTGCAGGTCTGGGCGTTGGTCTATGGGCAAGCCGGGATGATCTGGCCAGCATATGGAAGGAAGATACCCGCTTTACCCCAGATATGCCATCTGTAGAACGTGAGTCCCACCTCAAACGCTGGAGTCAGGCTGTGGAACGGGCAAAGGACTGGGAATCTTTTACCAAGGAACCGGAAGTCATCCTTTAACGAGGATCACCCACCAATTAATAACCACCGGTCTTGGGCTTGATAACCTCAACCGGATGCCAGGTCGTCTTGGTTTCCTGACACTCGAGAATGAACTGCGGTCCCTGGGAAGACGAGGAGATCCAGTCGACGCCACGATGTATGCGTACACGCTTCAGGTTTAGTGCGGAACCCTCCTGAAGGATTTTCACGTCAGGATCGTTGTCCCCGGCATAGACAATGGAGTTTACATCCATATGAGTGGCAAAATGAGGCACCAACTCTTCACGGAAACCAGTCAGAATATTGATGACTCCGGCAGGCACATCCGAGGTTGCCGCAACCTCTGCAAAGGTGATACTGCACATTGGCTTTGATTCTGAAGCCAGGATGACACAAGTATTTCCCCCGACAATCACCGGGGCGAAAAGCGAGACAAGACCAAGCAACCCAAATTCATCAGGGGCAAGGATTCCGACAACTCCCATTGGTTCAGGCACCGAAAAGTTAAAGTGGGAAGATGCAACTGGATTCACAGTCCCGGAAACCTGCTGATACTTGTCGCACCACCCGGCATAGTAGACAAGGCGATCCACTGAAGCACAGACCTCCTTTTCAGCATCTACCGAAGAGATTCCCTGGAAATTCAGTTCTTCCACCAACTGTGCCCGCCGTCCATCCAGCATCTCAGCCAAACGATAAAGTATCTGGCTCCGGTTGAACGCCGCACGGTCCGCCCATCCCGCCTGAGCCTTGCGGGCAACTGCGACTGAATTGCGAAAATCCTTGCGGGATGCCTGGCAAAGGTTGGCTATGGTGCCGCCTTCAGCATTTTCAAGGGAAAAGGATCGACCTGACTCTGTCCGGGGAAACTGACCACCGATAAAAAGTTTATAAGTCTTGGGAATATCGAGATGTGCCATTGTATCGTCCTAATCAAAATTTACATACGGTTCCAGACCGTGAAGGCCACCTTCCCGGCCAAAACCGCTTTCCTTGTAACCCCCAAAAGGTGATGTGGGATCGAACTGGTTGTAGGTATTTGCCCAAACAACGCCAGCGCGGAGACGGCGTGTGAGATTGAAGATACGGGAACCCTTGTCGGTCCAGATCCCCGCAGACAGGCCATATGGGGTGTTATTGGCCATCTCAATGGCTTCATCTACAGAACGAAATGTCTGAATGGCAAGGACCGGACCAAAGATTTCCTCCTGGACGATGCGGTGGCTCTGGGTGGCATTCAGGAAAAGCGTGGGGCGACACCAATAACCTTTTTCAGGCAGGGAGCATTCGGGTTGGTGGATTTGAGCACCTTCCTCCTGACCGAGTTTAAGGTAACCCTCGATGGTGTTGAGCTGTTCCCGGGAGTTGATGGCACCAATGTCTGTATTTTTATCCATGGGGTCACCAACACGAAGGGTCTCCAGACGATCCTTCAGTTTGGCAATGACTTCATCGGCAACGCCTTCCTGAACAAGAAGACGGGATCCGGCACAACATACGTGGCCCTGATTAAAGAAAATGCCGTTAATGATGCCCTCCACAGCCTGATTCAATGGTGCGTCATCCAGTATAATATTGGCAGCCTTGCCGCCCAGTTCAAGGGTGGCCTTCTTGTGGGATCCGGCGATGGAGTTCTGGATGAGCTTGCCAACTGCGGTGGAACCGGTGAAGGCAACCTTGTCGATACCAGGGTGATTGACAAGGGCCGCGCCAGTGGAACCATCACCGGTAAGGATATTGACAACGCCATCCGGGAGTCCCGCATCCTGAATTACCTCGGCCAACTTGAGCGCAGTAAGCGGGGTGGCCTCAGCGGGCTTGAGAACAACGGTGTTTCCACAGGCCAATGCAGGGGCAATCTTCCATGCTGCCATCAAAAGGGGGAAATTCCATGGAATGATTTGCCCGGCAACACCCATGGGGGTAACGGCCCGCGTAGGGAAAGCATGTTCCAGCTTGTCCGCCCAACCGGCATAATAGAAGAAGTGAGCGGCAGCCAGGGGGATGTCGATATCGCGAGATTCCTTGATGGGTTTGCCGCCATCGAGTGTCTCGGCAACAGCGAACTCACGGGATCGTTCCTGAATCATGCGGGCGATGCGGAAAAGATATTTGCCACGATCAGCGGGCGGCATTGGGTTCCATGACTTGTCAAATGCATTACGGGCTGCCTTGACCGCAGCATCCACGTCTGTCTCCCCGGCAAAAGCCACCTCGGAAAGGCGTACCTCAGTGGCCGGATTGTGGGTCTCGAAGGTCTTGCCTGAATCGGCGTCCTGAAACCTTCCGTTGAGGAAAAGACCATAGCGGTCTCTGATATTGACATGACCGGAATCCTCGGGAGCCGGGGCATAGGCCCAGAGATCATTGTAGTTGAGCTTGTGTTCCATGGTTGAATTCGAATTAGCCGATGGAGAAATAATCGGGTGACTGATAGTTACCTGTATCCTGCTTGAGGATTTGCATGAGTATATTATTGGCAAGACTGCTGGCCCCGAAGCGAAAAAGGCTGTTGTCCAGCCAGTCGGAACCGAGGGTCTCGTGAAGCATGACCAGGTACTGGATGGCAGTCTTGGCATTTGAAATGCCGCCGGCAGGCTTCATGCCGATTTTCCTTCCGGTCTTGAGGTAGTGATCCTTGATGGCCTCGAGCATAACGAGGGTAACAGGCATTGTCGCTGCCGGAGAAATCTTGCCTGTGGATGTCTTGATAAAATCCGCCCCGGCACGAATGCCAAGATCGCTGGCCAGGCGAACGTTATCGAGAGTACAGAGTTCGCCGGTCTCCAGGATGACCTTGAGCGCACGACCCTGGCAGGCACCCTTCACGGCAGCAATCTCATCATGAACGTAATCCAGTTCACCACGAAGAAAAGCACCACGGGAAATTACCATATCCACCTCATCAGCTCCGTTTTCCACTGCGATGCGGGTTTCATCCAGCTTGAGCTTGAGATCACTTTGCCCACTGGGAAAGGCCGTGGCCACGGAAGCAACGCGGATTTCAGTGCCCTCAACCTCACGGCGGGCAACGGGCACCATGGATGGATAAACACAAACCGCTGCCACGGTTGGCAGACCAGGGAACTCGTCATGAAGATGGGCGGCCTTGTAGCACATCTGCCGGACCTTGCCTTCCGTATCCCTGCCCTCAAGGGTGGTGAGATCAATCAGGTTAAGCGCCATCCTTAGAGCCTGCATCTTGGCCTCCTTCTTTATACTGCGAGTCCGAAACTTGGCAGCACGCTCCTCAACGCCGACCTGATCGACGGGAATAGGTTTAAAATCTGCCATGGCTGTGATCATCATGATTTCAAGAGCTTGCAAAAGTAGGAGGAGGGGCATTGACCGCAAGCATGGAATACAGTTTCATGAAATATGACCCCGAAACGAAAATGATTGAAAATAATGGGAACATGATTCTTTTTATGATTTACAGGAGCCGATAATTCAGGTTCCTAGGGAACAATGGAAATCGCAATGCTGGTGAATCCATTCACCGACCGAAATCTACAACTGGCAGCACAGGTTGGGGTAACGGAGGTTGTGGTGAACTACCCTGGGTTGAAACTGTCTAAACTGACCGATCAAAAACGTCGTGTGGAAGCATTCGGGATGCGCATGACCGTCATCGAGCGAAAACTACCACACCTTAAAATCGTCCACAATATGGATGGTCGTGACAAACAGGTAGAGGAAATATGTATACTGCTACGAAATATGGCAGAAGCCGGGATGAAAGTCCTCTGTTATAACTGGATGCCAGACGAGGACTGGCAACGCACTTCAATTGACCAAATAGAACGTGGTGGTGCAATGGTCACTGCGTTTGACCTTTCCAAGATTGGTAACACTAACCTGACTGATGCAGATGGACAACCGGATTCCTTTACTCCTGCCTCACAACTTTGGGACAACCTTGAGCGCTTTCTGAACGATATTCTTCCCACGGCAGAAGCCTGTGGGATCAATTTAGCCCTTCACCCGGATGATCCTCCCCTGGATAGATTGAGGGGGCAGGACCGTATTATTACCAGCAATGATTCACTGGAACGCGTATTAAGTCTTGCACCAAGTCCAAATAACGGCGTTTGCTACTGTCAGGGAGCTCTTGCACCCGCTGGTGAAAATGTACAGTCAGGTATCCTCAAACTTGCACCACACATCCACTTTGCACATTTCCGGAATGTTTCGGGCACAAAGAATAATTTTCGCGAAACCTTCCATGATAATGGTGACCTCGACATGGCCGCGCTAATGCGCGCCTACATAGAGGTGGGTTTTAAAGGACCCATCCGCCCGGACCACGCGCCATCAATGGCCGGCGAAACCAACGAGACACCTGGTTATGAAGTTCTAGGAAAACTCCACGCTGTCGGCTACATGAAGGGCTTGATTGACGGGGTGGGTAAATTAACATCTATCTGATCATTCAACTACAACACCCTCCATTAACCCATTTCCAGCAAAATGAACGCATACCGCATGGCCCATCCGCCCCGGCGCTGGGAACCGAAGCTCTCACCCACCCTGTTTAAGTTACTGCATAAGTTTCGGGTGTGGTTCAGTCAAAAGGAAGCCAAGCTGACCCAGTATGAGATTGAAGGGGCCGAAATCTTACGGAAAGCAAGGGATGCCGGGAATGGTGTCCTTATAACCCCCAATCACCCAACGCACGCAGACCCCTATGCCATGAACGAGGCTGCATCGACAGTAGGTTATCCGTTCTACTTCATGGCGACCTGGAATGTGTTCGATATACAGGGACGCATTGGGCAATGGTTGCTGCAAAAGCATGGGGTTTTCAGTGTTGACCGAGATGGAACCGATGTAGTTGCGCTAAAGACTGCACGCAATATCCTTGAGGAACGGGATCATCCACTGGTCATCTTTCCAGAGGGGGAAGTCTACCTCTGCAATGACATCGTAACTCCTTTCCGTGAAGGGGCGGCTGCCGTTGGACTGATGTCTGCGCGTTCGAACAAGCGTCCCATTGTCTGCATTCCCTGCGCCCTGAAATATCGATATACAAAGGATCCCATGCCCGAGCTCCTTCCCCTTATGGAAGAGGTCGAGAATGCCATTCATTGGCAACCGCGTCCGGAAAAGGATATTGTTGAACGTATTCATGCAGTGGGTTCAGCATTGATGGCCCTGAAGGAAATCGAATTCCTTGGTTCCGCCCGGAATGGTTCCCTAAATGAAAGAACCAACTATCTGGCCAATTATATCCTGGCCAACCACGAGAAGGATCAGGGTATCAATTGCGGGGAAAAGGACATTCCCGAGCGGGTGAAGGAACTGCGCCGCCGGGCATTGAAAGAAATAAACAAGATTGAGGAGAAGGATACACAATCTCGTGCCACCATTGGCCGAAAACTCCATGACTACCTTACTGTGGTCCAGTTGTTCAGCTATCCCGGCAACTACCTCACGAAAGATCCATCCGTTGAGCGCATAGCCGAAACCCTCGACAAATTTGAAGAGGACATCCTCCGTCGGCAACCTTCAACTGTCCGGGGAGAACGGATGGTGAAGATTCGATTTGGTGAACCAATAACCGTCTCGCCGGAAAAGAAAAAAGGAGCGGCACGAGAGCTGACTGACCTGCTTGAAAATCGTGTACAGGATTTGCTGGATTCAATGTAGATGAATTGGACCCGGTCAAAATTGGCGTACAGCACAGTCCTCGGGATTCTTCTCTTACAGGCAATAATTCCTGCGACAACTTATGAAGTGGGTCCAGGGAAACCGCTGGTGACGCCCAACGAAGTCCCATGGGAAAAGCTGGCAACCGGTGACGAAGTGCTAATTCACTGGCGAACCAAGCCCTACCAATGCAAGTGGGTCATATGCCGTCAAGGAACCCAGAAGCATCCCATTGTCATTCGGGGAGTTAACGGCCCCCAAGGCCAGCAGACCGTAATCTCCGCCGCTGATGCAACCACTCGTTCACAACTAGACTACTGGAGCGATGAACGAAGCCTTATCAAGATTGGCGGTGCAAGCAAACCCACTGACGCTGAGCCTGCATATATCGTCATCAAAAATCTTCACCTACGGGACGCAAATGAAGGCAACCACTTTACAGACAACAAGGGTCGCAGGACTGCGTACACCCACCATGCCGCGGGCATCTATATAGAGAAGGGACACCACATCACCCTGCGTGACTGTACACTCAGTAATAATGGTAACGGTCTAATGACCAGTCACAAATCACGAAATATACTGGTTGAGCGCTGCCATATCCACTCCAACGGAAATCGAGGCAGTATCTACCATCACAATGTCTACACCGAATCCCTGAATATAACATTTCGTAATAATCGTCTATGTCCACTAAGGAGAGGCGCTCGAGGAAACAATCTCAAGGATCGATCAGCCGGGTTGAAAGTTATAGAGAACACGATCCATGGCGGTAACCGACAATTGGACCTTGTCGACGCAGAAGATAGCGAAATCCTACGAAATCATCCGAATTATAGCCAAACACTTGTTGATAAAAACCTTCTCATAGAGCGAATTGGTGACGGGAACAAGCAGGTTGTTCATTTTGGTGGAGACAGCGGCAAAACAAATTGGTACCGAAGGGAACTGATCTTCCGTAATAACATAGTAATCACATATAGAAAGGATGCAACCACCCTGTTTAGGATGGCAACGAAGGATCAGCATGTCCTCTGTGAAAACAACCACCTCCATCATGCTGCAGACCCACGAAACGGTCTCTGGCACATTGTTGACCAGACCGGCAACGTTCAATTGAAGAACAATGGCATCACCGGAAAATGGAAGCCTAAAGGCAGTCTCTTTGGTAGACCGAACATTAAAGGAAAAGACACCTTCTACAAGGGAAAGGCACCTTACCACAAAGAATTTCCAACGGCACAAATCCCCTACCACCTTCGCCCCTGCGAACATCATCGGCATTGATGCTGGATTCTGCGACCCAGACACCGTATTAATCAGGGATAAACGATCACACCTGAACCAAAGGGCGGAATCCTCTCCCATTGATTTAACGGCAAACAGCATTACCTTGCATACTGGGCCTTGATGTCCCAAAATGTACTCATCTTGAACATATCCTCTAAATCTAGGCCATGATCTCAACATGAAACCTTCTCCAAAAGATAAGTTACTCTTTCGGCTGTTGCTCGAAAACCGGCATCGAATCTACGCTTATTTATTTACACTGATCCGAAACAGGGCCGATGCTGAAGATCTTCTTCAGGATACCTGTGTAACGCTCTGGGAAAAGTTTGACGATTTTGATCCCAAAACAGATTTTATCGCATGGTCATTCCGTGTGGCACTATGGAAGGTCAAGAACTTCCAACGTAAGCAGGGACGAGCAAAGGTCACCTTCAACGACGAACTGCTGGATATTATCGCAAACCGATATGAAAACCAAATACCAAAACTGGGAAGACGCAGGGAGGTTTTGCAGGACTGTCTTGAAAAACTCAGCCATGCTGACAGGGAATTTATTCTTGCCCGTTATGAACCCGGAGCCAGCGCACAAACTGCAGCGGAGCATTCCGGACGCAATATCCAGGCTGCCTACAAGGCCCTCGCAAGAATCCGGAAACGCCTGCATCAGTGCGTCACGCACAACCTCGACGCCCAACCCGAAATGTAAGTTATCATGTCCGACGAATCTCCAGCCCAACGCGAAACCCGTGAACTGCTTGACCTTGAGGCAGATCAAGGACTCAACCCTGAACAATCTGAACGGCTTGCCGGGTTACTTTCCACACAGCCTGAGGCACTTGATCTTTTCATAGAATACACTGAGCAATCCGCGGCGCTTCATAAAACAAGCGGGCAGAACCTCTCGATAGGGGAAGAACTTGTTTCTCGAGTCGAGGATGGCCTCATGGATCCCCCACGACCCCAATGGATACCCCCACTTGGAAAAACCTGGCTTGCTGCCGCCAGCATCGCTCTCGTTGCCGGATTAGTATTCTTCAACATCAGGCGTCTTTCTCCCCCGGAGTCGACAATAAACTATACCAATGCAAAGCTGGCGCGCGCCGTCAATGCGGACTGGAAAGTCGGGACGGGGCAGGATACTTCCAGTATCAAACTGCGATCAGGCGACTCACTTCCCGAGGGACGTATCCACCTTGCGGCAGGACTGGCTCAAGTAACTTTTGACAGTGGTACAGCCATGATTCTTGAGGCCCCGGCTGAGTTTGAGATAAGGGGTGAAAATGCAGGGTTTCTTTATCAGGGTCGAGCCACCGCCCGCGTTCCTAAAGGTGCCCAGGGGTTCATACTTGATACACCAGCGCTAAATGTTGTGGACCTTGGTACTGAGTTCGCCCTATCCGCCAGCGCATCCGGCCTGACAGATGTCATGGTCATAGAAGGCGAGATCGAGGTCAACCTGCCCACGCCACTGGATGCCCAACCTATTCGATTACTGGAAAACCATGCCATGCGCGCCGACCGGACCATAGGAACCCTTGAGAGCATTGAATCTGAAAACCTGCCATCATTCCGTCGAACCCTTCCGTCTGATGTTACCCTGCGCCCTGACGCAACAGGTAATGACTGGAATTCCGCCGCCAACTGGGATGACAATCTTCCTGCATCGGCAGACAAGGACTATCATATTGGACGTGGCTTCAGTCAGGCGATTGATACACCCACCCGGAAAGTATCAACTTTCAAAGGACGATCGCTCCATATCAACCGCGGTGGCATCCTTCGTCTCCACGACAACGGAAAAGCCGACACAATCCACATCAAGAACCTCCATCTGGATCGCGGAACCCTAAAGCATATCCCAAGTGGAAGAAGTCTTGAAATCACAGGAAAAATAAACTTCGATGGAAATTCCACAATTGATCTTGTGGACAACTCAGGGCGCACACTGATAATTGGTTCGGCGATCAGGTCCAGTGATAAGGTCGAGAGTCGTATCCTGATACGACAGGGACTGAAACGACGACGATTCTCCACACAGAGGGAAAGCGAAAACACATTTGCTGACAGCATTCTTCGATTGAAACACGCCAACCCCGGGTTCAAGGGTGAGTGGTATGTTCAAGGCGGCATACTGGAACCTGCTGTCCCGGGGGCACTCGGACACGCACACTTGATTGTTTCAAATAATGGTAAATTAAACCTTGGAGGAAAGAATCACACCCTGCGCTCAGTTAAGATAGCCGGGGAATTGCTGGAACACGGCCTTCACACTTTCAAGGCCCTGCAAGCACGTTTTCCCGGACACATTCTTGGTAGCGGCGGAACCCTTACAATAGAAGTACAGAAACAATAATTTTAAAGCTGGCAAGGCGATGAATTGTTATTCATTGGTCGACAAAACCCATCGCAGTGTCACTTTACCAACAATGAAAAAATACATTAAATCCCTAGGCACTTTTGCCACTATTCTTTTTGCAACAGGTTGTTCTGATCATGAACACGGCGAACACGGACACGGCGAACATGAACACGGACACGGCGAACATGAACACGGACACGGCGAACATGAACACGAACACAGACATGCAAAGAAAACACCAGGGCCCAATGGCGGTCGAATATTGACCGATGTATCACCAAACCTGGAATTCCTTGTTCGAGAAGACCGCAAGGTTCAAATTTCTGCATTGGCGGACGCAAAGGCAATCCCAGTAACCACACAAAGCCTGACCCTCATTGGTGGAGACCGTGCCAACCCCACGAGCCTTGAATTCATAAAAGATGGCGATGTTCTTGTTTCGTCAACGACACTTCCAGCAGGTGAAAACTTCCCGGTCATTCTCCAGATCAAAACCAGTCCCACCTCCGATTCGATTCCTCAAAAATTCCAGCTCAACCTGAAAAATTGCCCGGATTGCAAATACAAGGAATACGCCTGCATTTGCGATCATGGTCACGATTGAATTATATTAACGTGATAGTTGCCAGTGGATTAATCCCCAGGTCCTCCGCAGCTAATTTTTCGCTTTTACTTGCGAAGGAAGGCAAAGCCCGTTTCCTGCCAGATTATGAATCTGGTACGACGTGAATTCCTGAAATCGACTGCAACCACGGCAATCAGCTTGGGCGCCATCCCCATCCTGCGAGCCAAATCCGGTCGCGTCTACAAGACAGCGCTTGTCGGATCCGGTTGGTGGGGTATGAACATCCTGCGCGAGGCCATTGCAGCCAAGCAATGCAAGGTTGTTGCACTATGTGATGTGCATGAACATCCGATGGAGGTCTCCGCGGAGGAAGTTACTGAGCTTAACGGAGACAAGCCGCGAAAGTACAAGGACTACCGGGAGATGCTTGCCAAGGAGAAACCGGAGATCGTCATCGTTGCAACGCCGGATCATTGGCATGCCCTTCCAGCAATTGCTGCACTTAAGGCAGGCGCCCACGTATTCCTCGAAAAACCAACCGGACATACGATTGTGGAAAGCCGCGTGATGACCAATGTGGCAAAGGCAGCCGACCGGGTGGTTCAGGTTGGCCTGCATAGGCGGGTTGGCCCACACCATATCTCCGGCATGGAGTTCCTAAAGTCTGGCAAGGTGGGTGACATCGGCATGGTCCGAATGTTCGTCGCAGGTGGTGGCGGACCAGAGACGCCAGCCAAGAACCAGGAACCTCCGGAAGGCATGGACTGGGATTTTTACTGTGGTCCTGCACCACTTCGACCCTTCTGTTCACGTATACATCCCGGTGGTTGGCGCAACTTTCTGGATTATGCAAATGGAACCCTTGGCGATTGGGGGGTGCACTGGCTTGACCAACTCCTCTGGTGGACTGACGAAAAATTCCCAAAGTATATTTACTCTACCGGTGGACGCCCCGTCCGTGGTGAACCTGTCCTCAATAAAAAGGTTCAAACAACAGATGCACCTGACACCCAGAGCGCGACATGGGAGTTTGAGAACTTTACCGCCACATGGGAGCATCGCAAATACGCCAGGAACAACTCGGAAAAGCATGGTGTCGGTGCGTACTTCTATGGCACCAAAGGTGTCTTCCACATGGGTTGGCGGGACGGTTGGACCTTTCATCCAGCCAATACCCGCGACAAGGAAATCCACGTGGACGCCCAACTTCAGCAACCCGACGGACACAATATGCAGATTCTTTGGGGGGACTTTCTGAAAGCCATTGAGACAGGCAAACAACCTGCATGCGACATCGAGTCATCCCACCGCTCTTCTGTTTTACCGCTTCTGGGCATGATCTCCTACAAACTCGGCCGAGGCATCCGGTGGGATGGAATAAAGGAACAGGTTCCCGGCGATACAGAAGCCAACAAACTCCTTAAACGCGAATACCGCGGTGAATGGGAGTACCCGGTTGCATGAAACACCTTGTCCTGCTAATTGGGGTCCTCTTCACAGGATCAACCTGGGTAATATCCGCAGTCACACCGGCCAAAATCTTCTCAGACCACATGGTGTTGCAGCGAGACGTTGCAGTTCCTATTTGGGGCAAGGCGAACGCGGGTGCTTTTGTAACGGTTTCGTTTGCCGGCCAGTTGGTGAAAGCCAAGGCAGACAAGGAAGGTCGCTGGAAACTGAAGCTTGAGCCAATGAAGGCTTCGAGCAAAGGGCGATCCCTAATAATAACTTCCGGTGACGAGCGGATCCTGATTGAGGACGTCTTGATTGGTGACGTATGGTTTGCCGGAGGGCAATCCAACATGGACTTCAAGGTCAAAGGCCTAGCCCATCGCCTGTCCGAGGGGAAGGAATTGGCAGATTCGGCGAACTATCCCGCTATCCGCCACCGAAAGGTGAACGAGCGAAACGCTGCTCTTCCCCAAAGTGACCTAACGGGAGGTAACTGGGTGATCTGCACCCCAAAGAATGTACACGGGTTTTCCGGAGTGGCCTTTGTCTTTTCCCGGCGCCTGCACCTGGAGCTCAAGGTTCCCATTGGGGTGATCGACTGCGCCTGGGGCGGCACGCCGATCGAGCCATATGTTCCAGTCGAGGCATTCAAGGGTCATCCCACACTGGTCAAGCTGGCCGCCTTGGCCAAGGCCGGTGATTTCGAGGCAATCAAAAAAATGCCCGGGGGTACCTTTGTCCGCAGCCCAGCTTGGTTGGTTGGGGCGATCTACAACGGACGCATCGCGCCGGTGGCTCCATACGGCATATGCGGGGCGATCTGGTACCAAGCAGAGTCCAACTGCGGCAAGGGCGAGGACCCGCGCGATTACGCACACAAACAACGAGCCCTTATCAAAGGTTGGCGCAAGGCATTCAACCACAAAGATCTTCCTTTTTACTATGTTCAACTTCCCCAGTGGAAAAGCTATGCGTGGACCTACGCACGTCAGGAACAACTTGCTGCAATGAATGTCCCACACACCGGAATGGCTGTAACCATCGACCTTGACAATGCAAACGACATTCATCCGCCCAATAAAATTGAGGTTGGCGAACGATTGGCGCTCTGGCCACTGGCCAAACTCTATGGACAAAAGAAGGCGTTCTGTGGTCCCATTTACAAAAATGTAAAAATTCAGGATTCAAGGATCATCGTTTACTTCAACCACGCAGAGCAAGGCCTCATGACAGGACGAATCGAGGGGATTGGGAAGATAGTAGAGGACAAGAACGGTACATTGAATGGATTTGAGTTGGTTGGAACTGACGGGCAATGGCATCCAGCCATTGCCAAGATAAAGGGACAGGCATTGGTTGTATCAAGTCCTCAAGTCAAACAACCTGTGGCCGTTCGTTACGCCTGCCATCCGGACACAACAAGGGACTGCCAATGGAATCTTTACAACATGGCCGGACTTCCAGCATCACCATTTTGTTCCGACTGGAACCGTATGCCCTACGACCCAAAGCTCAACCCAATGCATTAGCATTATTGAAGCAATCCTGCTCATCTACCTGCTTGATAAGTTTTTCACCACGATCTCAGTCATAATCATTATGCAGTGTGGTGCTAGCATATTTCTTTTATGAGATCAAAGATTTCATTGCAAAATATGGGCTCAAAATCCAAAAATATGATATTGCTATTAATAGATTTTCAAACGCCAGCATGAAAAAACTTATCCTTTGCCAACTTTTCCTGTTCACCCACTTATATTTAGATGCCAACGAAGGAATCGACTTCTTTGAGTCAAAGATTCGACCAGTGTTGGTGGAGCATTGCTATGAGTGCCACAATAGTTCAGGAAAGGCGAAGGCAAAACTTATCCTAGATTTCAAGGACGGCTTACTGAGTGGAGGGAGTGAAGGCCCATCCATCGTACCTGGAAAACCGGAAAAAAGCCTCCTCCTACAAACCATTCGACATGATTTCGAAGATTTGCGAATGCCCAAGAATGGACCTCGACTGGGAAAGGAGATAATTGAGGATTTCCGTCAGTGGATTGCCATGGGAGCTCCCGACCCACGGGACAAGCCACCTTCGGCCAAACAGTTGGCGAAGACAACTTCTTGGGAAGCCGTGCGTGAACGAAGAAAGAAATGGTGGAGCTTCCAACCAGTCATCGATGCAACCGTACCAAAGGTAAGAGATAAAACCTGGTCGGGCCATCCGGTGGACAAATTTTTGTTGGCTCGGATGAACGAAGCTAAAGTGACTCCCAACAAGGAAGCGGACGCACTCGCCGTTCTCCGCAGACTTACCTTCGCTATCACGGGCTTACCACCCACTCCGGAACAGCAGGAAACCTACGCCAAGGAGGTCGCAGAGAACACAGAGGCAGCCACCGAAAAGCTGGTGAAGGAGCTGCTCGCCAAACCGCAGTTCGGGGAGCGATGGGGCCGACACTGGATGGACTGGGTGCGCTATGCCGACTCCCACGGGAGCGAGGGCGACCCAAACATCCCAAACTCTTTTCGTTACCGCAATTACCTGATCCGAGCCTTGAACGCTGATGTAGCCTACGACCAGCTCGTACGCGAACATCTGGCGGGAGACCTCCTGCCTGATCCGCGAGTGAACAATGAATTGGGCCTGAACGAGTCCGCGATTGGGACAGCCAACCTGCGGTTCGTCCTGCACGGGTTCGCTCCGACCGACGCACTCGACGAGCACGTCCGCTTCACGGACGACCAGATCGACGTCGTGACCAAGGCTTTTCTCGGGCTAACCGTTTCTTGCGCTCGTTGCCACAACCACAAGTTCGACGCCATAAGCCAGAAGGACTACTACGCCCTCTTCGGAATCCTCTCCAACGGGAGGCCCGCCCAGCGAGTGATAGATTCTCCCGCCCTGCTCAAGAAAAACGTAGCTGAACTGGCAGAGGTGAAGACACGTATACGCGGAGAACTGGCCAAAGCTTGGAAGGAAACGGCCGGCCAACTGGCGGATCTCCTGCAGAAACCCCCTTCAAAGAAGTGGCAGGACGCCATCGGCGACGGCAATGCCCACAACCCTCTGCGAACCTGGGCTAGACTCCGAAACACCAAGAAGTCCGACTTCGCCAAGGGATGGAATGACCAGCAAAAGGAATACCAAACAAGTAAAGATACCTTGGACAAGCGTCATTCCGGCGCCTATCGAGGAAGCTGGAGGTTGGGTAACGAAAAGGATTACGCGAGGTGGTCGCGAAGTGGCCCCGGTCTGGGAGACAAACCAGCTCCCGCAGGTTCCTTTCACGTTCTGCCTTCCGGCGACCGCATCCTCGACCGCATCCTGCCTTCGGGGGCTTACACGCATCTGCTTTCAACGAAGCACAACGGCACCTTATCATCCCCTCGCTTCACCTTCGACGAAGGCAACGTATGGATTCGAGCCACGGGCGACAAGGGAACTGCCCTGCGCTACGTGGTATGGAACTATCCGCGAAGAGGAACGGTTTATCCAAAGGGCTCGGCCGATCCCAATCAGGAAAAGTGGGTAAGCTGGAACACGAAGTATTGGTCGGGTGACCAAGCCTACTTGGAGGCGACCACGAACCGCGATCATCCCGTGGAAGCGGGAGGAGGAACGCTTTCCTGGATGGGCGTGACCGAAGCGGTCCTAGCGGCTCCGGGGCAACCCGCGCCCCGAGACGAGATTGCCGAGACGCTAGCGCCGATATTCGCCTACAACGGAGCCCCCACCGATGCCGTCGACCTAGCCAAGCGATACGCCAAGGCAACGAACGAGGCTATCGGCGCATGGGAAAAGGGAAAGGCCACCGATGCACAAGCAAGGATGCTTAGCTATTTCGTAAGGAAGGGCTTGCTCCCGGTGACATTGAAGGAGCTTCCGGCTCTTGCCGAACTCGTACCCGATTACCGTCGCATGGAAGCCGAGGTTGCCTCACCGCGACTCGCTCCGGGGATCCTCGACAATCAGCCTTTCGACCAACCGCTCTTCGTTCGAGGGGATCACAAGAAACCCGGCGCCCCCGTGCCACGCCGCTTCCTCGAGGCCATCGACGACACCCCCTACCCTAAGAACAGCTTGGGACGACTGGAGTATGCAGAGGACATTCTACGCGCAGACAACCCTCTGGCCGCGCGAGTGATCGTCAACCGAATCTGGCAT
>JABJCN010000117.1 GCA_018668635.1 Opitutia bacterium | reverse complement strand
TCGCTTGAGAGAGGATTCTCCCTCTGAACGAAAAAGGCGACCAATTCCTGGGATGTTACCAAGAATAGGAACCTTGTCCCGTACTGATTTGACCTCCTCACGAGTCAGTCCACCAATCATGACTGTGGCTCCATCATAAATGGTCACATCCGTCACAACCCGACGAACGGAGAAGATTGGTTGATATATGCCTGAAGGCTGGACAATAACAACTTGGTCTTGGGATCCGCCAAAGCCCTGGTTCCCTCCAAAGTTGTTTCCTTGATTGCCTTGGTTTCCGCCAACGTTGCCCTGATTGCCTCCGCCTATTACAACACTATTACCTCCATATTCAACAAAACCCTCAAACTCAGTAACTTGTGGTTCAAGATGCATGCTTATAGTGTCATTCGCCTGTACCTGAGGAGTAACAGATAACTCAACACCAACATTTCGCTCAGTAAAGCTGTTGGGCGTTGCGCCTGTAAAACCAGATCCATTCTGGGATATTTCACCGGGATCATAGTTTTCAGGATAACGAAATTCTTGAGCCACTGTGATATTTGCAGTCCCTTGATCATTTACAGTAACCTTGGGAGCACTCAGTAACTCTGTTCCAGCTCTTCTTTGTAGAGCTTTTATAATCAAGTTTACCTGGGCAGCTCCAAAGATTGTTGATGAACCCTCAGCCAAATTCGACATTGTTTTTAAAAATTGGCCAGAATTGATAGCCAAATCCAAAGTGTTGGGCAAATTCGGTGGTGAATTGTCGTATTCCTGAACATCGGCTGTTCCATCTGAAGCACTCCCCCTGGAAATAGTGGTTTTAGATGAATTAGATGTATAGGAAAATGCGTCGCTTAGACCTCTGGTGTTGGGCGTCAACCCAACCCTGTGTTCTAGTATAGGATAACCTTGTTCATTTCGTTGCAAACTACCATCCGATTCGAGCAGGGGTCTGCCCTGTCCCCAGTCAAATGACCAATCAAAGCCCAGCTCCTCTAAATCCCCCTGTTGCACCTCCAGAAACTTAGCCTCAATCTCTACCTGCGTCTGTTGTTGGTCATAACGGCGCAGAATGTCGCGAACACGCTGAATGACTCGCTGAGAATGACGTACGATGATCTGAGTACCATCAAAGGCAAAGCTGGCGTCAGGATCATCCAATGGTATTCCGGCACGAATAAAAAAGTTTTTCAATGCCTCTTCCTCGCCTCCGCCGCCGCCGAGACCGGCTCCCGCACCAGGTGCACCACCAAACGGGTCAGGTGCGCCTCCAGCGCCGGGATCACCTCCGCCTGCTCCACCGGTTAGTTTGAGCACAGTAGGTCGACTGACAGGGAAAAACTCCATAATGTAATTACGGTCGCCTTTGTTGGTCTTGCTTTTGGCAATTACAACGGCGTCCTCCTGAACCTCAAAATCAAAATTTACCTGATTGACCAAGACTTCAAGAATGCGTTCTAGAGTCAGGTTTCGCGAGTTTAGGTTGACCCGCGGGTCTTCTTCATTGGGATCAAAAACAGGAATGATATTTACCCCCTTGGGGTCTTCCCCTGTGAAATCATAGCGAACCGAGGCATCCGAAAGGAACTCAATTGCGCGGGTGAGCTCGATATTGGAGAGAGTGATCTTGGGGATGACAATCCCCTTAAGCTTTTTGACGATAGGGTTGTCCTCTGAATTGACAATATCCGTCTCGTCAAGGGATCGGTCAATTACTTGCGGGGGGGTCCATGCTCGACTAATTTGAGATAGAAGTAGGCTCCTGGTTCTTTCTCGATCCAAGTAACTAATCTTGTGCAGTTCGTTGGCAATAAGAGTTTGATAATACTTCGCTTCAACACTGTCAGGATAACGAAGTTCAATCTCTCGGTAGGTGGACATGGCGCCGTCTCTGTCTCCGTTAACAATTTGAGTACGGGCGCGAATCAACAAGTTGTGGAGATCAGCCTCCTCCGCAATGAAGTCAGGACTTACCTTGTCAATGGATAAGCGGTGCGGATCGAGTTGGTACTTTTGCAGTTTTTTGCGCAATTGCATACTCTCCTTTGTTGGGCCACCCTCTTTCTTCTCATAATCCTCTATGGCTTTCGTGGAAATTTCAAATAGGCCCTTTTCCATGTCATCTGCTGATTTGTAGAGAAGCATATGCTCAAGCTCGTATTTAACCTCGGCAAGTAGTCTGGAAGCATCGTCGCCGCCAGTAGCCTCCAACTCTTGACGAATCGATTCCAAAAGGACATTTGCCTCTGCAAATTCACCATCCTTTCGAAGTCTGACTGCCTGTTTAAAGTCTTCTCGAGACTTACGGATTTTTTCCTTAAGGCCCTTTAACCCAGCCTTTCCAAGATCATTTAAATTTAAATCAAAATCATCCAAATCAATCATACCGGGATCAACCCCAGTAGGAATAATGGGAGCAGTTCCAGTGCCTTCTCCTGGGATGACGGATGGGACACTACCCCCCTCCCCCTCCTCGAATGGGATGCCTCCCGGTGCTACTGTAATTGGAGAGGTTGTGACTGCGGGGGCTCCAAGAAGATCTTGAAGGCTTGTACCAGTAGATGGTGTGGAGGGTGAAGAGGATTGTGCAAAAGCAGGAAGTTCCCGAAGAAGTCGCTGGTACTGGGGATTGGTTGGGTCACGCTTAATTAATTGCTGGAGCGCAGACTGAGCGTTAGCAATGTCTCCTCGGCGGCGGGCATCAAGTGCATAACTGAGAAGGTTGAAATCGTTCATGTTAGCACCTGATGCAGGCGCATTTAAAGACATCGCTGGCCCAGTGGAAGCTTGAACTGGAGTCGTTGGCTTTTGAGCATTCGCAAATGGATTGCCCTGCTGGAAACGAACCGCAGACCGATCCCCGACAGAAACTGGTGCAGGTGCCGGCGGATTAACAGTGCTAAAGGGGTTCGTTGATTCAAAGGATGAATCTGATGGTGGCAGTTGGTTACTTGCCGGCGTTGGCTGGGCTTTTATTGCAAAAGTGCTGAGCAATAGCACCATGTTAAAAGCGCAAAGCCTTAATAATCTAGATTGCGTCCGATTGAAAAAGATCATGACAGATTACTCTTTAGGGATAAATCGATTTTATTTCAGCTTGTTAAGACTCCCAAAAAAAGCGACAAAGATTCAATGGGGTAATCTAATTGCGCGCCCAAAAGGAGAATAAGGGCAATATAGGAGAAGATTCACCATGATAGCAACTCTTTTCTCAGGGGTAATATTCAGGAAGATCGAAGAATAATAGTTGGACGCAAAAATAGCGTCAAAGGCGTGTTAAACAGGCCCTAAAGAGGAGGTGGTAGTGTCCCTGGGAATACAGGGGCGGCCGGGGCGACACCGCTCGGTGCCGGTGAAGGAGTGGTCGGCACACCAGGAAGACCCGGTATGGGCATTGGTGGGGCATTTGGGCCAGGCATCGGTAATACGCCAGGTTGAGGCAACCCCGGAGTTGAAGGCGATGGAACCCCAGTCAATAAAAGGACTGTGGATTCCACAACTTCTTCCGCGGTTTCACCTTCACGTAGAACGTGCATGTATGTTTTCTTTAGGGAAACCTTGGGATCAACAAAATCAACATTGGTAATCTCATAGCTGGCTTGGTTTAATGAAAATTTGGTGTTCGGTGAAGGATTCTTTAGAAAAATTGGTGGGGTGGAAGGATCAATAGAAGACCGGAGAGTAAGCCAATAATCGGTCGTCATAAGCTCCTTGGTCTGTTGCAAAGGATAAATCTTCAAGTCAGAAAAATCCTGCACAGCAACAGTCACTACATCCTTGGGGATGCCATCAACCTCGATTCGCTTCGTTTCAATGCCATTGATCTTTATTTTTTGATCAGTAAAGTATTGGCCAACGCCACCGCTTAAGGATTGGCGACCGACCACCACGGTCTTGGACACTCCTGGCTTGGGCGCATTGACCTTGCGAAATTCAAGTTGGATGAAAGATTTCTTGGGGTCTCCATCGGCTGAAAGAATAACGCTTTGAAGAATAACAGGAAAAGGCTTCCTGTAGAGAGAAATAAAGGACAAGCCAAATGGCGGTTTAGGGTTTTGAGGCTTAACTTCAATGGCTTTTTCCTCGATGTAAGGAACAGCTGTGAATTTCCCAGTCTTGGGGTGGACAAAAATCTTGGGGGGGGTAAAGACATCAAACAACCAATTGTCACCCTGCCTTTGGGCAACCGGGCCAGACCATTCCACTTCAGCATCCACGTTGATGGTGGATGCCTCTATGTCTTGATAAGACCTGGCAGAGAGGTTTAATCGAGCTTTTGGCATATCCTCACTTCCGAGGTTAAGCCCGGAATATATCATCACTCCTGTTATCAGGGAGGCCAAAATAAGATAGGCAATAAATCCAATGTTTTTCATTTAAGGATAACCGAACGAATTGGGCTAATTACCCTCATCCACTTCCTCCACAGGTTGAGCTAATTCTATAAATTCCAGTATGATACGAAAGCGAGAAAGGTTTTTATCAACCACAGGTTTTTGCTCGTTCTGTTGTTCGTTGGGGGGGGTATTCGCAGTGAATGGTGCAGGTGATCCGAAAGGAGAAAATGGAGCCGAGTCTGAACGAGAGAAAGGCACTGGAGAAGGAGCCGGAGTCTTGGCAGCTATGGTTTCCTGTTGCACTCGAGTGGCATTGACATCTCGAACAACAACCGGCAGTTCAAAGGAAGAGATCTGGTTGAAAAAATGGCGAAGGCCGCTGGTATATCCAGCAAACTCGAACTGAAAAGCATAGGTATCAATTGCCCCGATAACTCTTGCACTCATTTTTCGGTCCAAAATAAAAACATCGTCCGCAACAATTTGAAGGGCAGGATCAAGCTGGTTCTCGAGATTCTCCCGTCGCACAGAAATGAATTCAGTAATTCCAGAATCAAGCAGTTGCGTGAGCACATGGTCAAGGATGGCTCGCTGCTTATCAATCTCGCGAGCTAAGGCATTATTATTTGTGGTAGTGGTCTGGTCGACATAATTTGAAAAACCAAAAGTCTCTTCGCTTGACCCTTTCTTGAGTTTGATGTCATTTTTTTTTGCCTGAGCCCGCTTGGCTAAGGCATATTCTCTGATTCTTCGCTTAACAGTAAATTCATAATCAGAAACGACATTGCCGGACTCATTCTTTTCGGGGGTCAGTTGCAATTTTCCTTTTCCCAGAAGGTTTTCTTCATGCTTCGTCTTGCGAACCTGAAGTTTAGAAACATTCTGCTCTGATTTCTCTAAGTTTTCCTTGGTAGGATATGGTTTCTTGGAGATGGTTCGGATCAAGCTGGTCTGCCCTATGTCGAACTGCTTGGCTAAATTCTTCTTTTTTAGACTGCCCATAAAAAAAAGGGTCGAGAATATCAAGGAGAGCAGCAAAAGAAGTCCGTTTACCGCGAAAAAAATGGGGTTTTCCTTAAAGGCTCTCACAAAAATTAGAGTGGTTTCTCCGGATCGATGGTTAGGTCGAATTCAAAATCCAAAAAACCTCTTGCCAGCGCCTCGTATGAGAATGTGGATTTAGCTTCCTTAACAAACTCAGACTTCTTGATATTATCTGCCAAAGCAAGAATGCGTTCCTCCTGTAATTTGCTGTCAATACCACCATTACCAGGGATTGATGGTTGCTCACTAGGAGCAATATCTGGAGATGAGGTATTCCGCAATAGTAGGCGACCCTTTAGATTTACGTGATAGTCTTTATGGATAATGACCTGATTCTCCTCACCGCGCCTCTGGGCAGGGATGGTCTCCTGACGTTCACTTCGGATAAGGGAAAGGTCTTCCAACCACACATCCTCCACCTTCTGCAAATTGGCCTGAATATCAGAAAAGAAGATAATCCAGTTATTTTTGGTATTAACAAGGCCTTCCAACTTAAGAATCTGCTCGTTCAATTGCTTGCAGACTTCCTGATTGGATTTTATTTTCTTGGAATTTTTTTGTGCAAAACCGCTCTCACGGTCTAATTTGGATACTTCCTGTTCGTAGTGGGTAAGGTAATCATGTAATTGCAAAAATGGGTATAATGGCGCCAATGCCAGAAATAATGAGGCCACATAAATCGCCGGCTTTCGGCGCCCCATTGATACCTGGCGCTGAATCGATGAGGGCAAAAGGTTTACGCCAACACCATCCCGATCAGGAAATGCAATGCGCACCGCTTCACCGACACTCTCACTCAATTCATAGTAAAGCATGGTTGCCACGTCCTCTGAAATCGATTCATCAAGGGAGACATTTGCCAAGGGATCAAGATGATGGATTTCCAAATTTTGAGATTCTCCCAAGAACTCCGGCAAACCATAGAGAAGGCTTCCCTTGCCGGTGATCAGTAAATATTGAGGTGGTTGCTTTTTTTGCTGGTTACGATAGGCTACCATTGAACGAGTTAGTTCCTGATTTAGCCGTTTGAGAAATTTCATTCGCTGCAACTCCATGGTCTCAACAAACGGGTCATCTTCAGGTAATTCCAAAGTGCCCATGCAGTAGTCCACCTTCTGTTGCTCTGCCTCCTCAAAAGAGATCCCAAGGGCATCTGCCAAGTTCTGAGTCAAGACATTGCCACCAATGTTAATTGTTCGAGCCGAAAATCCATCTGGTGTTGCAAAAAGAACATTGGCTGTACGCGCTCCAATATTAAGCAGAATACAATCTTCTCCAAAATCAGGATAACTGTGCAAAAAGGTGTTATAATCGAGAACAGATGAAGCCGTGATCTCAGTTGGCACAACCCCTGCAGTCTTCATCGAACCATAGAAACTCTTGAGATACTCCTTTTTGGCTGCGAGGAAAAGGACATCTGCTTCTATCCCATCATCGTGGAGAATCTGGCTATCCCACTCCAGGTGGCCAAACTGGTGTACGCTCTGTTGGGCCTCTACAGCAATAATCTGGCGTTGCTTCGCTGGTTCAACATGCGGAACCTGAAGCTGCTTGGTTAAAATCCTATTCCCCGGCAAAATAAAAATGCCCTTCCCGGGTAACCGTGATTCCTTCTTTAATTGTTTAACCGCAATCTGGAGGGCTTCCATCCAAGATTCTTCGTCAGTAAAATCGTACTGCAGATCAATCGACTGTACTGAATCAATTAAAAGAGTCTCATCCCCATCAGAGGAAAAAACTGCCGCAGAAACATGGGTGTTTCCGCAATTGATAACAAGAAATGATTCGTCACTCGAGGCCATGCGAGCGATGGGGTTAGCAAAAAAAGAAAGGGTGGTGTGAAGACGGTGACCGAATCAGCGTTGGCCTCCTTCTTCGCGAATAAAAGGAATGGTTAAATCCAGCGTCCTAACCTGTCCGGAGATTCCTCGGGGCGTAAGATATTGGGGCATAAGAAGGCCCTCAGTCCTGCGACCCTCTTGGGCAACCTTGCCAAGAAAACTGGGGAGAAATTTCAACATTTGAGGGGTTTTATAGTCCCTACAAACCAAATTTGGGCTGGTCTCTTGCGGAATACCTGAAATTGAGATTTCAACCGCCCAGTATTTAGGCTCGCGAGGCAGGCGATCCCTCTCAACGATGTACCCTGGAAGAAAAAAACTTAACGGCACTCGCTCCCGCGCCTTGAGAATAGCTATCCGCACCTTGGAGGTGTAAAAATCATAGGCTTTTTTTCCCGTTGCATCTGGTGCCATCTCATAGGCCAAGTGCAGGGACAACTCGACTTCCTCCAGAAATTCCGGATTCCGAGCCTTCGGATCGGGATTTTGGTTTGACACCAATTCCATGAATGCCGTCGACCATGTACCACCACCTGCTCCACGAGATCGAATTATATCGAACGTGACATCGCGACTGAGTGCTATGGTTCCAGCAGGTATTTTATCCAAGGGCTTGCCTTCTGCCACTGTTGAATTTTTCTGTGCCTGACTAAAGATCGGAGCAGACCAAGTGCAGGCAATAAAGACGTAAATGAATGTAATTTTAAGTATGGCGCGCATGGGGATATGAAAACTAAATCTGATAAAAAAGAATGCGCTGAAATGGCCATTGTGCAACCCTTTTTTAAAATTAGAGAGGTATCAAATAACGGAATCCCAAGAACAACACTCAGGAAATTCTGGAATCGAAAAGAGGGTGAGGAAAGTACCTCCGTGAGCACGAAAACAAACGAAAAGTTATATTAATTATAAACTTCTCCTGAAATCTATTTATATTATGAATTAAAATACTTAGGTTTTTCTTTTTTAATAGATTATATTGAGGCCATAAAATTGTATATTAATTATACAATAAGAGAATTTTTCCTGATGTGCGTGCTTATAGATAGGCCTAATGAATCAAACGATTACTATTATCGCTTTTTGAAAGATCGAATCCTAATTCATTGATTAGATAAAAGACTCATTTTTTGAAAGCTTTTATTAATATGCGTATATAATTCCACCGAGCATATTTATATGATTTCGAATAGTATAATTAGATCATTAGGGGGTATAATTTTATAGTGGATAGTTTTTAATTGTTTTAATGACTTTTCAGGCACATAGTTTTTTTATAGGCCGATTCGTTATTATATTAATTGACTGAGAGTAGTTTTTAATTGCATAAGATCAAATTTCCGAAAAAATTAAAGAGTTAAGATGACCGGACCTCTTCCATACAAAATTAGCACACTTCTGTTCCTTAAAAATACAGCCGGGGAATTTTTGCTACTCAATCGCACAAACCCCCCAAATAAAAATAAATGGAGTCCTATTGGAGGGAAGCTGAATATGGAGACAGGCGAATCCCCTTTTGAATGCGCAATTCGTGAATGCAAAGAAGAAACAGGGCTAGAAATCACAAACAAGGATTTACATCTCTTTAGCATTGTGGCGGAGAAAAGCTTCGAGGGCACTGGTCATTGGTTAATGTTTTTATTTGATTGCCAAAAAACGATTGATCAACTTCCGCCAGCAATAGACGAAGGGCAATTTTCCTACTTTAGTCGTGACGAGATTGAAACTCTTGTCATCCCTGAAACAGATCATGACATTCTATGGCCTTTCTATGATAAACATCACCGTAATTTTGTAATCATGCGTGCCGATTGTAATCCCGACAAAAAGCTGGAGATTATTGTTGAAGAAAACCTACAGGCCAATATCTAGATTCGAGCTTTAGTTTCCTCGTGTTAGGCGTG
>JABJCN010000194.1 GCA_018668635.1 Opitutia bacterium | reverse complement strand
GCATGGCACGGCGATTCAGTACAACAAAGACGGCTCGCCGCAGAGTGAAATCGTCTACGAAAACGGCGAAGTGATCTCCAGTAAACGATACTAACCCGCCGCAAAGTCGATCAATCTGGCTGCGTCCTGATGGCCCATGTCCTCGATGGTTGAGGCTACGGGTGCCGTTTTATTTCTTTACCGACCCGTGGCTTGGTGTTTTCTTCGGGGAATGACAGTTACTAAGATTTGCAAGGTAGCCTCAACTGCCTCGATATTAACGGGGTTCGCCCTATTACTGGCCGCATTAATTCCGGAAAGATCATCCAACTGGGGAGAGGTTACGATGGAATGTACAACTCAGGCAATTCTGATTGTGGGAGGCCTTTTGTCATTAGCTATTTGTAGCTTCTCAAGACCCAATTGAAAGAGTTCTCTCCTTAAACCTACTAACCCGCCGCGAAGTCGATCAGCCTGGCTGCGTCCTGGTGGCCCATGTCCTCGAGTCCGCCGAATGCAATCTGCTCGACTACTCAGGTGACGCCCTCGGGCTCTACTTCAAAGACTTGATGCGGATTCGGCGGTATTCCATCTGGCCTCGGTCGCCTTCCAGGCCAATGGGCCCGGTTGCAGGGACCTTCATGGCTTCATTGAGGACATCGCCGTTACAGGTGCAATGGGCCACGCCACCTTTCACTGTAACAACCATCTCGTTCCATTCCTGTGGCTTGTAGTTCTTCAGGTCCTTCCAGGGCCCGGCGAGGATGTAGTCCCGGCACTGAAGTTGTGGCTTACGGATAAAAACGCCGCTGTCGGCATTGGGGGTGGCACGAAATTCGAGCTTAAGGATAAAGTCCTTCGGGAACTCCCTGGTGGTCCAGAGCTGCTGAACACGACGACCTTCCGGCGGGGTGGTGACAACGAGGCGACCATTGATGGCAACGTAGCGATTGTCATGACTTGCCTTCCTGCCATCGAAGGTTGCAGTCGGCTTGAAGGTCTTCCTGGCCCGGAATCCCCAACCAGTGAGGTCCCTGCCATTAAAAAGGCTGGTGAATCCTGGCTCCAGTTGATGGCTATCGGGTTCAGTCTCAAGAAATCCGTGGGTGGCGAGAATTGGGCGCAAGGCGGAAGCCCACTTGGCATAGCCAATCTTATTGGGATGGAGAAGGTCTGGAAATTCAGGCTTTTTTGCATCTCCCTGCGCGTTGGCAAAGAGTGTCCATGTATCAACAACGGTGATTTGCGGATCCCCCTTCACCACGGCAAAACACTGCTTGTTGATTTCCCTGATGGCCGGTGCGGGACGACGCTTGCTCGCGGAACTGGGCATTACCTGCGAGAGAATAATGGGCATCTTTGCATTGTGGGCCTTGAGTTTTGCAATGATCAACCTGAGGTTCCCGGCAATGGACTCGGCACTATCCTTCTCCTCCAGATCGTTGGTTCCGATAAGGATGACAACACCGCTGGGGTTCAGGGCCAGAACGTCCTCTTCCAAACGGATGAGTACGCCCCGGGTGGTATCACCGGAAATGCCACGATTGGCCACCTTCACGCCTGGGAAGCTGTTTCCCATCTTGTCACCCCAGCCCTGGGTAATGGAGTCACCGAGAAAGACGAGTGCCTGCTGGTCCTGCTGAACCTGTCTGGCCCAAGCGCTGCGACGTTTCTCCCAGAGGTTCTGAAACCATCCTTGTCGGCGGAGCGTTCCCTGACCGGGCAATCCGTCATCCGTTTCAGGGATCTTGAAGTCGGCAGCATGGCCGATGTTTGCCAATGAGAGGATTAAGAGGAGGATGAGACGTGCAGACATTGTAGTGAATTTCATGATGGGAAGACTTTCCTGCATCCTGACAAATGCAAGAAAAAGCTTTTCAGAAACCGCAGGCTCCCTTGCATTAACGATGATGAATGAAAAGCCCGACGTCCTTGTGACCCTCCCTATGTTCCATGTGCCACTTGAGGAGTTTGCGAATCGTTTCAATCTCCATTCCCTGTGGCAGGCGGATAGGCCGGAAGAATTACTCCAGCGACTTGGACCCGGTTGCCGGGCAGCTGCAGTACGTGACAATTTCACTGCAGACATGATGGACCAGTTGCCCGGACTGGGGCTTATTGCAGTCTGTGGAGTCGGTTACGATGAAGTGGATGTAGCCGCAGCGATCCAGCGGGGCATCAAGGTGACAAATACGCCGGATGTGCTGACCGAGGATGTGGCTGACCTGGCTGTTGGCCTGATGCTGGCAGCAGGACGCAGAATCGTCAAAGGTGACCGCTATGTGCGAAGCGGACGCTGGGTCACCGATGGACAAATGTCCTACACGGGACGTGTACAGGGACAAAGGGTTGGAATCATCGGCATGGGGCGTATTGGCTGTGCAATTGCAAGACGCTGTGAAGCATTTAACATGGAGATTGCCTATCACAACCGGAATCCGCGTACAGATGTTCCCCAGGCCTACAAAGGTTCTCCGAAGGAACTTGCCGCATGGGCAGACTACCTGGTCGTGGTGTTGCCCGGCGGTCCGGAGACGCATCATCTGGTTGACTCTGATGTACTGGAGGCACTGGGGCCGGAAGGCATACTTGTGAATGTGGGGCGGGGTTCCAACGTGGATCAGGTTGCACTCATACGTGCACTGGAGCAGGGCACAATCGGTGCGGCAGCATTGGATGTGCTGGATGGTGAACCGGAGGTGCCGGCAGGACTACTAGCCATCAAGGACAACCTGATATTACAACCGCATCAAGCCAGTGCAACCTTCGAGACTCGTCGGGCAATGGTGGAACTCACGTTTGCCAATGTGAAGGCGTTTTTTGAAGGAAGTGCCCTGCTTTCGCCGATCCCGGAGCATGGTGGGTAGGTAATCGCCGAATGGGACAAGCCTTAAAAACGGATCGAATATTGCTCGATGCGTTTGCGCAGGGTTGCCCGGGTAATACCCAGGAGAGCTGATGCCTTGACCTGGTTTCCACCTGTTTCGCGTAGAGCTCGACGCACCATTTCCTTTTCCATGGTGCCAAGGATCGAGTCAGGCATGTCATCACGAATCTTGGCATAGACAAGGTCAAACGCCTCCTCTGTGGTCATGCTTTCAGATAGAGTCCCTGAATCATCCATGACATCCGTCAAGGGTTCTTCAGCAATTGCAGATATCGGTTTTTGCGCCTTGGAATGAGATGATTCCGGCGTGGTCTTGGTGGATGGTTCTGCCGGTGTGGATGAATCCGTGGATACAGGGTCGGCAACAAACTCCGAGGGGAAGTCCTTAACAAGTATGGTGTCCCCTTTGGCCACAACCGCACTACGATAGATGAGGTTCTCCAGTTCGCGGACATTCCCAGGCCAGTCATGAGCCCCCAGAAGGGACATGGCATCCGATGAAACCTTGCGGGCCTTGACTGTTTCATCCTTGGCCAGTTTCTGGAGCATAAACCCGACAAGATCCGGTATATCCTCGAGGCGTTCCTTGAGGGATGGGAGACGAAGGCGAACCACGCTGAGTCGATAGAAAAGGTCCTCCCGGAACCCGCCGTCCTTCATCATCTCGGAAAGATCCTTGTTTGTCGCGGCAATGACACGAACATCGATCTTGATTGTTTTACTGCCTCCAACCCGCTGGATCTCCCCTTCCTGGATTGCGCGGAGGATCTTGGTCTGGGTGGACAGGGTCATGTCCCCAATTTCATCGAGAAAGATGGTTCCTCCATCACAAAGCTCAAACTTACCCTGTCGTGTGTTGGTGGCACCTGTGAAGGCACCCTTCTCGTGACCAAACAGTTCGCTCTCGATCAGGTTTTCCGGGATGGCAGCACAGTTAACGGCCAGGTATGAATCCCCGGAACGATGACTATGCCGATAAATGGCGCGGGCGACCAACTCCTTGCCGGTGCCACTCTCACCGGTGACAAGTACCGTGGCATCGCTGGTGGCCACTTGGCCGATCATCTTGAACACCTCCTGCATGGATTCGGATTGCCCGACGATGCCCTCCTTGATATCATCAGGATCAATATTGCGAGAAGATGCCTTACCACCGGCTGCCTCAAGGTCAGCTCTCGCCTTGGAGGCATTTTCAATTATCTGGAGAATCTTCTGAGGGGAAAAAGGCTTGATGATATAGTCAAAGGCGCCGAACTTCATGGCCTCAATGGCTGTCTGGGTGGTCCCATAGGCAGTCATGAGGATAACCATGGAGGAGGGACTTGCACTTCGGATGTGCTGGAGGGTCTCAATACCGCTGATACCGCCCATGCGATTATCAAGGAGTATCACATGTGGTTGACTCTGTTCAGCCTCCTCGATGCCCTCCTCTCCACTGGCAGCGCTCAGGATGGCATAACCCTTGGAGGTAAGAACCCGGTTTAATGAGTAACGAATCTCGGAATCGTCATCAATGACAAGTATGGTTGGTTTCACTTGAATAAAAAAATACTGATACTATACTTTGTGCGAATATTTATTATGGGCAAAACCAAATGTCGCAAATGAAGCGATGGTCAATATACTTGTTCAAGGTGTTTGGCATACGCTTGGAACTACATGCAACATTTATCCTTCTGGTCGGATGGTATTTGTTCATGGGATTCAGGGATGGTGGCGTGGAAGCCGCAACAACCCGGACGGTTTCCCTGCTAATCATTTTCACCACGGTCGTACTGCATGAACTTGGGCACTGCCTAGTGGCCCGCAGGTTCGACATCAAGATTCCTCGCATTATTATACTGCCAATCGGTGGCATGGCTCAATTTAGTCGCATGCCACGGGAACCCAGACAGGAATTTCTCATAACTGCCGCCGGCCCGGGGGTCAATTTTGCCATCATTACAATACTACTTCTTGTCCCCGGATACGATCCAGGTTTTTTACTCAACACCCTTGATGTCAGGAGTCATCTTGACCTTCTCTTCATCGCCAACCTGGCAATGGGACTGTTTAATTTGCTTCCGGTATTCCCAATGGATGGAGGTCGACTACTCCGCGCGGCAATGGCGGCAAAACTCCCCTATCTAACCTCCACGAGGATTGCTTTTGAGTTGGCCAGGGTTCTCGCCTTTTGTGGTATGTTGTTTTTCCTCTACCACCACCACTACCTTGGCGTGGCCCTGCTTGGCTTTGTTTTCGTTGCAGGACGCCTTGAATATCATCACGTCCGGGACAGTGAAGAAATTGGCGATCACACCATTGGCGATGTAATGCGCAGTCACTTTCTAATTCTACCGGAAGATGCCAGGATTTCAGATGCCGCAAGATTTGACCCCGGATTTGCACCTTTCGATTTTATTATTGTTGCCCCTTCCGGCGGCCCAAGAGGAGTGATCACGATGCAAGCAGTGAAATTGGCAGTAAAAGAGGGCTTTGGCGATGAACTACTGAAAGCCCACTTGCAATCTCCGGCAAAAAACCTTCAGGCGGAATGGCCACTCAAGGTGTATGCACGTGGGTTTCGAAAGCAAAAGACACTTCATCCGGTCCTATACAACGACCGTATTGTCGGGGTGCTGGATACCCAGGCGTTCCGGGAGATTCTCAAGGGACGCAACCAGCGATAAACCAGATCATTGAAGCAGGAGACTGCCACTATTCATAAAGGAAGTAATCAGGCCAAAGCTATTGCTCCAGGGCTGAATCAAAAAAGTGGGCGAGATCCTTGCTCTGCTTGGCCAGTTGACCGGGGATAAGATACATCATATGACCGCCCTCGTAGTAGTCGATGGTTAGATTTTTCTCCAGACTGGGATGGAGGGCCAGCGTGTTGAAGGTATATTCAGTCGCAAAGTACGGAGTTGCAAGATCATAGAAACCACTGGACACATGGACCTTAAGGGCGGGATTGGTCGTCATTACATACCTCAGGCGCTCCGAAGTATCCACATAACGATTCTGGAAGGATCCATAATCCCAAGGATGAACACGGGAAGATAGAATCTCGTAAGGTAGGTCGCTCTCATATCCAAGTTCCTCCCGAAGATATGCGTGCAGGGTCGCAGTGAAAACACCCATGATATCCGTGGCACTTGGATCGTAGTCGGGACCGATGCCAAGGTCATCGCGGTCCAAACCCGTGAAACGCGAATCAAAACGTCCTGTGGTTCGCCCCTCGTCACGAAGCAGTTCCTTAAAGAAGCGGAACGAACTGACACGAAGATGGGACTTTAGCAAAAAGTCCTCCCCCAACCCCGTCAACCGGGATAATTGCCGTGCATGTTCCTGTTTTTGCTTTTGTGTAAGCTTGCGTCCACTAAGTAGTGCGCCAGGGTAACGATTCACGGCATAATCTTCTGCCAGTTTCAAGACCTCCCTTAGTGGTTTCTTCTGCAAATCGGCCGGCAGTTTCTTGTGGTACCAGGCAGATGCCGTATAAGAAGGGAGAAAAACAATGTATGGAAGGTCATTGCCACCATTGAAACGAAGGGTCTGAAACTGGAGAACCGAGGATACAAGCATGATGCCATTCATGTAAATCCGGCGTTTTTGCTGAAGGTGGTGGGCAAGCGCAGTGGCCCGCGTGGTGCCATAGCTTTCACCGATGAGAAACTTGGGTGAATCCCAACGTTCATTACGGGTCAGGTAGAGCCGTATAAACTCACCGACCGACTCCACGTCCCCATCGATCCCATGAAACTGCCCTGCCTCCTTCTCGTCAGCGGCACGACTGTAACCCGTGCTAACCGGATCAATAAACACAAGGTCGGTCTTGTCCAGCAGGGAGAAATTGTTCTCAACAAGCTCGTAGGGAGGCGGGGGTTGTCTGCCGAAATTATCCAACTTCACCCTCTTGGGACCCAAAAGGCCAAGATGCATCCAGACCGAAGAGGAACCCGGGCCCCCATTGAATGAGAAAGTGACAGGGCGTTCCCCATGATCAGCCTTGTCCCCCGATGTGTAGGCAATGTAGAAAATGGAAGCGCGTTCCTTGCCATCCTCCTGCTTAAGTAGCAGGGTCCCGGCCGTTGCGGTATAGGCCACCTTCGAGCCGCGAATGCTGATCTCGCCATTCGTGACAGATGTCTTTTCCTCAATTACCTCCTCTTTCTCGTCCTTCTTTGTTTCAGGGCCCTTCTTGTCCGCAGACTTTTCTTCAGCAGCAGAAATCAGGGAAAGACAAAGCAGGCAGTTAAGTAGCCAGAGTATATTTTTTTTCATGGGTTGTGTTTGATTGGTGCTCCCGATACCTCGACTTTCCTGTCGAGAAGATGTTTTTCAAAAAATGTCTTGATTCGCTTGTCAAGTTTAGGACTACGCAAACCGTGCCCCATACCTTCACAAACTATCAGTGTGCTGTCGACCCCGGCAGCTTTCAGTTTGGCATGAAAATCAACAGCCTGAGGAAATGGAACAGTCGAGTCCTTGTCCCCATGAACAACCAGAATCGGGGCATCGGCTCCACTGATGTAGGATTCCGGCGAGGCTGCGAGCGCAACGTCCAGACGATCCCGCACCGGTCCGCCCACGAGGAGACTCTCCGGGGAATCCGGAGCATCATGCTTCATCCTGCTGGGCTGGTCCATCATGGTGACCAGATTCGCGGGGCCGCAAAAATCAACGACACATTTCACACGGGAGTTTTCCTTTAGATGAAGACCAAGCTTTCCATCCAGCGTTTTCACATCCCCGCTGACTCCCAACATTGCAACAAGATGACCGCCTGCGGAATTCCCCATAACGGCGATTCGGCCCGGATCATAATTATACTTCCTGGCGTGAGCCTTCAGCCAGCGAATAGCAGCCTTGCAGTCATGAATCTGCCCGGGCCAACTGCCTTCATCAGTCAAGCGATATCCAATGGACGCCGCCGCATAATGTCCTTCACCCAGAAACTTTCGCACGGAGTTGACCCCACCCGCCTTGTCGCCTGAGCGCCAGCCACCACCATGAATGTATGCAATGAGTGGCAGAGGCTTCTTCGTGATCGGATTTTCCGGGATGTAAAGATTGAGAGTTTGCCTTGGATTGTCCGTGTCAGCATAAGGTACATTGAGCAGGTTGCGGAAGCCTTCCAGTCTCGTGTTGACCCTGGCACCACCTTGCTTCCGATCACCCCCGGAAAGAAATTTACGGTGCTCCTCAATGGAGATGAAGCCATCCTTGTCAGTATCAACCCTGCTGAAGTTGCGTCGAGGATTCGGACGAATCTCCTCCTTCCCCAGTCGACCATCCTTGTTGCGATCCCAGTCATGGAAAAGCTTGTCGGCCCTCGAGGGTTCATCCCGGGCCTGCAGGAAGGAGAAGACGCAAAGGGTGAAGATGGAGAAAGCTTTCATGACAGCATAATTGGTCTGTTACTTTTTCAGGAACCTCATGCTCCGCATCCATTCCCCGCAACGCCGGGGCCACATGTGGATGGGAAAATCACTCGTGCGGAGCCCGAATCCATGGCCACCCAACGGATGAATATGCAGTTCCGCCTTTACCCCAACTCTGCGAAGGGCCAGGTAGTATTGAACGCTGCCCTCTGCAGGGATTCGATCATTGCCCGCATGAACAAGAAAGGCTGGTGGCGTGTTCTTGTTAATGACGAATTCAGGCTCAAGCTTTGTTTTTGTTTCATTATCAACAAGGTAGGCAGGATAGACCAGAATGGTGAAGTCAGGGCGACAACTCAAGTCGTCTGCCGCATCAACCCTTTCATAGATTCGTTTTGCATGGTTGGTACTCGCTGTGGCGCTCAAGTGCCCACCGGCCGAGAAACCGAGAACACCGATTCGACTGGGGTCAATGTCCCAGTCAGCCGCATTTTGCCGGACAAGCCCGAATGTACGCTGTACATCCTGCAGTGGAGCTTCATGTTTTGGCCGGCCCTTGCGACGTGGCACACGATACTTAAGAAGGACTGCATTGACTCCAAGGGAATTCAACCATTCGCAAACCTCTGTACCTTCCAAGTCCATTGCAAGGATGTTGTAACCTCCCCCCGGGCAGACCACCACGGCAGCACCCGTGTTGTTGTCCCTTGGTGCGGGGTACAGTGTTATGGTTGGCTTTGAAACATTGGCCAAACGATCCACTTTTGACCCGGGTCTTGAGGGAAGGAGACCTTCCTTCTTAATGTCACCCCTCTCTCCCGGTGCAGCACCCGCCCATAGAGTCAAGGTTGGTGTTAGTTTGGCTGCATCCGTGGGGGCATGACCACAAAAAATCAATAGAAGGATGAAAAGACGAAAATGGCTTTGATTCATACCAGAACCATGCTCAACGTTTTCCAGCGCTCTTGGCAATAGACAAATGTCCGATCTTGCTACTCCTGAAGATACGTTAGCAGACGGTCATGAACCAGGAGAACAAAATCATCCTTACCGTCACCATTGAGATCCAGGACGTGTCCTTCGCGCGGCTCATTTTGGCCACCTTTTCGACCACGGTAATGCCTGTTTTCTTCAAAAATACGGAAATGCAGGACGCTTTCCCAGACAATATCCTTGCTCTTATTAAAACGAAGAAACTCGATAAGATGATTGGTGGAGTCGATTGTCAGGAGGTCATTGTCACCATCACCGTCGAAATCCCCGAACAGTGATTGTGAATAGCGAACGTCCTTAAGATCTGTTTCATATCGGGAGGCGACGGTGCCGACAAGAGACTGACCGGATAGAGGAATGTCCCAAAAGTCCTGACTACCGAACGCAAGCAAATGCAAAGGAGTACCCTTACCAGACTCGACCAATTCCAAGGCCTGCAAACTGTGACTGCCAACCTCGATAGACCTTGCATAACGGAACCCACCACCCTTTTCCCGCTCAAAAACCTGGAAAACACCTTGTGCCATGTCGTAGGCAATCGCTTCAAAATCGCCATCATTGTCGAGGTCGATCAACCTGGGGCAAGAGATCTGCTCGTTACCGGACCTTGCATTGAACTGGTCGAGGACCTTCAATCCACCTTTTCCGAACCCAACCGCGCGAACAAAGCCCTTGCCGCCGATAAGCAGGTCTTCACGACCATCCCCGTCAAGGTCCCCCCATCCTGTCCGGGCGGCATCAATACTTTTAAGCAGGCTCTGGCGGATACTCGACTTCTTTTCCACCTCCTCAAACCCACCCTCCTTGTCTCGAAGAAAGATAATGGCGGGCCCCCTGTCGGAAAGAATCATTAGATCGAGGTCGTCATCCCCATCAAGGTCGCGGTGTAGAATACCACTGGGATCGCGCTCCAGATCATCCAAATCCATTGGATCACCGACCACTTCAACAGCATCCCCGGAGGGCTTTAAAAAATGAAGTCGGTAGTCATATTTTTTCTTTGAAACGGCAACAGCCTCATCCTTTCCATCGCCATCGAAATCAGCACAGGCAAGAGCCACGATTTCATCTTCGATCGGAAGAGGTGTCGGGAAGCTAAAGCCTTTCCCTTCACGCAGATGCGAGATACCAAATACGTCCTCCTGATCGCTTGCAACCAACAGGGCGGGCTTGCCATTCCCCGTAAAGTCTCCAGCGGCCAAGGCAGACACACCCCGGAGAAATGGAAACACCTCCGCACTACCAAAGCCCCCCCCAGCGCGGCCCCGAAGGAACCGAAGTTCGGGAACCCCTGCGGCAGTTGCAACGACATCGGCCATTCCATCGCCATCAAAGTCAGCCAAGACGTGTTGAGTGGATCCGTCCTTTTCGGTGAAAAGATTGTGAATCTGCGGCTGCCATTGGCCCTTATTTTCCTCCAATGTAAAATGGAAGGTCATTGCCTCACCGGACTTACTGTCCACTGAGCCAAAGATTGGGCCATCCCCGGGCTTTGAACCTGCCCGCGCCATGGAAAGTTTGTCCAGATTGAAAGGATGAGAGATTTCCGACAGGAATCCGGAACCACCCCAGCAAAGGGTCCGAAGGTCCCTTTCAGCTGTATTGGAAAGATAGAGCAAATCCTCGTCGCCGTCGCCATCGATATCCGCAAACTGGAAATCACTGGCATCATCCGATGACAAGATTCGAGGCCTTGAACGACCCAATTGCTTACGCCCCTTGAAGGCGATGCGTTCCATACCTTTTCCGGAAAACACAATCAATTCGGCTTCGCCATCACCATTGAAGTCCTGCACCGTGATGGACTGCGTACCCGGAAGCGGGTCGAAGGTATCCACCTCCAGTGGTTCACTCCAGGAACCCTTCTTGTCGCGAAATCGAACGTGGACACCCTCACCTTTCCCACCGTAAAGAAGATCGATGTTGCCGTCGCCATCGAGATCGCCGATGGCAAGGGCGGTACTGGCCCCCTCGTAAGTGACACCCTCGCGAAGATAAGGTGCATCCTCAAGGTCCGGCTCCCATCGGTCTGGACGGATGGACCGCACCCGTGCGACCTTCTCGCCGGGCTTGCGACGGTAGAAGATTTCGATGCGGGATCGATTGGCGTTAATGACAGCAAGGTCGGCACGACCATCGCCATTGATATCGCCGGTCACCAGGCACTTGGCATTCCACTCCAACTTGGTGATCTCCGGACCGCTGAAGCGGAAACCCCGAAGATTCTCCGCGAACATGGATGCCCCGATGGCAAACAAAATAATGGTTAACAGGAACGGTTTACTCATCTTCAGACTTCCTATATAGTCTGTTGTGTCCAACCATTCCATTGGGCAGACCGCGAGTCCATCCAAGCATAAAATATGGCAATTTCGGAAGATCTTTTTTATCCATTTTTTCATCGGTGACTTCTTTAAAAAACCTGATCATCAGATCAGACATCATGCCAGACATGACCTCCAGGTCTGAGTATTCCACTCCATGAACTTCATCTGGCAGGTCCTCCAGCGCCTCGGCAAGGATTGGATGTTTCCAGAGTGTCTTGTGCGGATTCTCCAAGCGGTCGATCGTCTGCAACATGCGGGCCGGTTCACCCAGATTCAAGAAAAGCCACTTGGGAGTCACAGCGTAGGTGAAGGAGACATCCTCTCCAGACATGGTGCGCACCAGGACCCCTTTGTACTTATGGTCCTTGAAAAGCTCCACACCTGGCATCAACGCACCAAGAAAAGCCCGAAGTGAGCGGTCAAAGCGGTCGGCATCCTTGAGGGCAATGGCATAGAAACCCTCCGGCATTCCCAACTTCAAAGCGTGTGAGTGGGGGTCAGATTCCTCATCCTCGCTGGGTTCAGGATCTTCAATCAGTGAACTCGCCTCACTAAAAGTAAAGACCTCTGTATCCAAACTGCCGAGAACATCTTCGCGAAGGGAGACCCCGGCCTTTTTCTCAATCAAGCCCAGTTGCAAATTCACCAATGGTGTAAAACCCGGATTTAACCCGTTAAGGATTTCAAGAAAGGTATCCCAGAGTTGCAGAAGGTCAAAACGCATAATGCTGGCTGATTCCACATCTCGGGGAATCAAGGGGACAAGGTTTACAGGGTCGTTTGGCTTAGGTAATAATTTGAGCAAGCCATTACGCCTTGAACAGAAGATGCCGAATCCAATCTCAAGACCACGCTTGTCAACATCCACCTGCAGGGCAATACTCTGGAGTCCATCGAGTCCAAGTGAGGACATGACTTTCTGTGGAGTAATAACAAAGGCATTCTTCGGCGTCCCTTCATTCTTCGCAGCCAAATCATCTTGAGCCTTCTGCCGGTCTTCCATCATTGAAATCAGTGCCTTGTAGAATGGAGGGAAGTTGATAAACACTCGGGCATCCCCCTTGCCGATCTCGTCGAATGCCTCCCGATAGACAATGTTTTCCGCCTGGGACTTTCCATCACCACCGCCACCAATGCGATCGATCATATCCTCAACATTATTAACGCCTGTACCCAAACCAAGGATGCCATCAACAAGGAAGACCCCGATACGACCATCCTCTGCATCCCAGGATTTCTCCGGAGCGAGCCAGAATACCCTGTCGCCCTTTAGCCTGGTCTTTTCAACCCTGAGCTGTTGCGAGACATTGTCCCGTTCATTTGTCGTCTCTTCAAACCATAGTACAAACTCCTCAAGGTCTTCAAGGGTGGCATCCTTGACTTCCGCAAGAATCTGCAAACCCGAAACATTTAAATCGGCAAGAAGTTTATCAGGCTCCTTCTTCAAGACGGCCTTATCCTTATCTGGATTTAGCAATTCCAATGGCAGGTCGAAGGCAACGACAGTGTGTCCGGACAATTTTCCTGACCAAGTCTTGAGGCGCTCCAGCAACTCCTTGATTTCCTCGTCCTCTTCATTGTTTTCATTGGATACACCGGGAAATCGTTCGCGGAACTTCTTCACAGCCTTTGAGTTCCAGAGTTCTCCAAGCGGCCCTTCTTCCATGTTTTCAAGGATGGTACCAATATCATCAAACTCGGCGGAAACGAAGATCTCAGCAGGCAGGAATTCAAGCAGGTTTTCCTTGGTTGAAGCAGCAAGAGGCAACAGAAAGGAAGCAATGAGGCCAAAGAAATGAAGGGATCGAGGGTACATACGGATATTGAGGATGTTTGAGGTATATCAGCGTGGCGGCGTAAGGTAGCGAAAACCGGCATTGGGGTTGCGAGGGTCGAAGGCATAGGCATCCCGGTTCATGAGGAAATCCTTGAGTCGATTAACCGGGATTGCAAAGCCAAGACCCTCCGCACCAGCCGAAACGACCTTCATGTTATTAACCCCGACAACCTCCCCACGGTAGTTGAACAGTGGTCCACCGGAATTACCGGGATTAATCTCCGCCGTGGTCTGCACGTGGAGGCGTTCCAATATGAGTCGGTTGCGCAGGCTTACGATTCCCTCGGAAACACTGCGCTCAAAGCCAAGCGGACTACCAATGGCAAAAACACGCTGACCCTGCTTCACACTGGCGGATTCACCCAGCGGCACGGTGGGAAGCGCTTCTTTCCTGGAGTCTTCGATCTTGAGCAAAGCCAAGTCGTTTGCCGGGCTGGATGCCACAATGCGGATGTTGTTAAAGTTGACCTTGGTAAGGGCGGCATCTGTCTTGCGATAAAGGGTGATAGAGATATTGCGCTCGCCGGCAATAACATGGTTGTTTGTCACCACATAACCATCCGGATGAATGATGAAGCCCGAACCCAATCCCGTGCGCGTGCGAACTTGAACCACGGCAGCCCCTATTTTCTCAACAAGATCACGCAGGGCCAGAGTTCGGCGAAATCCGCCCTGTCGATAGAGTCCGGTACCATGGATGCCACGATCCTCAATCGCACCATCCTCAACTTTCTCCACGGCGACAACTGCAGAACGAGGAATTCGCAAAACCGTGAAACCAATGTCCACCACCACGGATTCAGCATCGTCCTTAAGCAAATCCCCGATGACCGTGCTGCCTGAATGAAGGCGAACACGGAATTCTTCTGCATCCAGATACGCAAAAAAGGAGCCGAATAAGATCAAAGACAAAAGTAGGGGGTTCATAATGATTTGCTATTGTCCGTTAGATCGGAGCGCTTGAGTCAATTCTTGCGATGTTTGCGGTGCTGAACTCCACAGGACTTCCATCACGATCAACTCAGATTGGAGATGTTGGTTTTGATAATGGCGACATGAATTACAACCGTAGCAAGAGGCGTTAACTACAATTGTAGTGACATGAACTGAATGTTATTAAGTGAAACCTTCACGAGGAAGATTCGTATGTAAAATTATTGTAACAGGTCGTGAATTGGCTGGATATCAAAAAAAGTTTTGCGTCAAAAACCCTTCATGCTAAATGTTTACAAAGTTAATTTGGCAAACTTCAAATGAATTGATTTGCATGAAAGCGTTCGTAGCAACACTTATTGTCACATTAGTCGTAACCCTTCCGGCAATCCCACCCAAAGGGAAAGTGCCTTGGGCACAAAAGTTCGCCAAATCCAAGACGGTTACCGCTGACGATGCAAGTCGTCTCAACCGGACTGAGATCATGGAAGTAAGGGTTGTTCCAGAGAACCCTGATGAAGCAGAGAAGGAATTACAGTCCATTCTCACCCAAGCCCACCTGGATGGCATAAAGGTCTCCATCGCCGGGGCACGACATACAATGGGAGGGCATACAATCGCCCCGGACGGGATCGTCATTGATATGCGTGCATTCAACAAACTGGAGTTACGGGAGAATGGTCACATCCTTCGCACAGGTTCCGGTGCACTATGGTCCCAGATTCTCCCCTTTCTTGACCAGCATGGTCTTTCTGTGGGCGTTATGCAGTCCAACAACTCCTTCTCTGTTGGAGGTTCACTTAGTGCAAACTGCCATGGATGGCAGTATAATCGTGCACCAATCGCATCAACAGTGGAATCCTTCCGCCTGATGAAAGCAGACGGAAAAATTATTCGTTGCTCCCGGGATGTAAACAATGAACTGTTCTCCCTGGTCCTTGGTGGGTATGGACTATTCGGTATTATTCTTGATGCCGACCTCCGTACCGTCCCCAACAAGGCCTATGGGATTGAAAGAAAAGTTCTCCCATTAACAGAAGCCATCCCCTACTACGTTGATAAAATCAAAAATGATAAAGAGATTGAAATGGCCTATGCACGACTGAATATCGTCCCCAAGAAGCTTTTCAGCGACATAATCATAAGTACATTTCGTCAAAACCCCCAAGCAGCGCCTCCTCTACGTGCACCGTCCAAGGTGTTTGTTCGTCGTTCGATATTCCGGTTTTCTGCAAAATCCCAAGCGGGAAAAAAACTTAGGTGGAATGCAGAACGCAGCCTTGAACCTAAACTTCAACCCGACATTTTTTCCAGAAATCAACTCTTGAATGAAGGTGTGGAAATCTTTGAGAACCGTTCCCCATTCAATACGGACATACTACACGAATATTTTGTACCACCGGAGAATGCAAAAACCTTCATCGACGCCACAAAGAACATTGTCCTAAAGCATAAAGCAAACCTCCTCAATGTGACGATTCGGAGCGTAAACGAGGACAAAGATACGCTGCTCCGCTATGCTGACAGCCAAATGCTGGCCTTTGTAATGCTATTTAACCAAAGGCGTAGCAAATCATCGGACAAAAAGATGGAAGTTCTCACCCGTGAACTCATAAACGAGGCCCTGAATCTGGATGGTCGGTATTATTTACCGTATCGACTTCATGCCACCCGGGAACAATTTATCCATGCCTACCCGATGGCACGAGAATTCTTTGAGAAAAAGGAAAAATACGATCCGAAGAACATTCTTCAGAATCAATTCTATATAAAATACGGTCGAGATAAGGTGCCACCCCTTTAGTCTTGCGGTGCTTGAGGATTTCCCCATCCTTTACAGCCCCCATTATGAAAAGGCATAAACTCCCCCACCTTCTTGCAATCACCACCCTCTGTTCATTCCTTGGAGCAGATACAGCGTCATCAATACGTGAAATACGATCCGTTGATGCTGAAGGGCGCGGCAATGAATCCGCGGCCGAAGCATGGTCTAAAATAACAAAAGGCGATGCAAACACTATCCCCGTGCTACTTGCGGCAATGGACGATGCCAATGTCTTGGCCGCAAACTGGCTTCGCTCCGCAGTGGATACCATAGCACAGCGCAATACTAAATCACTCCCCATAGCTGAACTTGAGGAGTTCCTGAGTAATCGAAACCATAATCCAAAGGCTCGCAGACTGGCGTACGAACTCATAGCCCGGTCCAAACCAGCACTGGCAAAAAAGCTAATAAAAAACATGCTGAACGACCCGAGTGTTGAGCTCCGGCGCGAAGCCGTTCAAGGTATCCTTGATCGCGCACAAAAGGAAGATTCAACAAATCTTTATGAAACTGCACTTAATGCTGCGCGCGATATCGACCAGATCGATGAAGCGAAGAATGCCCTTACTGAAGCAGGAATAAAGGTCGACCTGCCCTTACACTTCGGCTTTCTGATGCATTGGAAAGTGGTGGGGCCATTTGACAACACTGGTCGCAAAGGGTTTGCCACCATCTACCCACCTGAAAATGAAATTAATTTTGCCAAGTCGTACACTGGAAAAAAAGGCACAGTAAAATGGAGTAATTTGAAGACGGCCGACACCTATGGCATGGTTGACATCAATGAACCTTATGGCCATCTGAAGGAAGTTGTTGCCTATGCACACCACACCTTTGAATCCAATGATGCCCGCAAGGCGGAAATAAGGCTTGGTTGCAAGAATGCATGGAAAATATGGCTCAATGGAAGTCTGGTTTTTGAGAGGGATGAATACCACAGAGGGATGCGCATCGACCAATATACCCTACCCATAGAAATCCAAAAGGGTAAAAACCAACTCCTTATAAAACTATGCCAGAACGAACAGAAAGAATCCTGGACGGACCAATGGCAGTTTCAACTCCGCATTTGCGACTCGTCAGGGACCGCGATCCTCGCCAAGAATCGTCTCCCTACTCCGCAGCCCAAGGCACCAACACGTCGGCCGAAGCGAGGTTAAAGAATCGACGGATAATCTAATTTATTACAGCATGAAAACACGCAAAACCCTCATCTTCCCTCTGCTGCTTCTCCCAATCGCAATCATGGCAGAAGACTGGCCCTGTTTTAGGGGTCCCGAAGGAAATGGATTTTCTGTTGAGAACAAAATACCAACCGAATTAAAAAAAGCTTGGAAGATAGCACTGCCCGGTCGTGGGCTTTCGAGTCCAATCACAATTGGCAACATGGTTTTTGTGACCGCATCCAGTGGAAGTATTCAGGACAGACTCCATGTTTTCTGCTTTGATGGCAATAAAGGTTCGACTCTATGGGAAAGGCAGTTCTGGAGCACCGGTCGCACCATGGCCCATAAAAAAACAAATATTGCCGCTCCCACCCCGGTCAGTGATGGCAGGTACATCTACGCCCTCTTTTCGTGCAACGATCTCGTCTGCCTTGACTTGAAAGGAAACCTCCGGTGGCTCCGTGGACTCACCCGTGATTACCCAAATGCAAGCAATAGTCTGGGGATGGCTTCAAGCCTCTTGGTCACAGGCAAGACCCTCATCGTGCAAATTGAAAATGACAGTCAGCCTCTCGCCATAGGGATTGATACTAACAATGGAAAAAATCGCTGGAAATTATCCAGGCCAAAATCGGCCAACTGGACCACGGCAAACCTACTTCCCGGTGCAGGGAAAGGGGGCAAGACCCTTGTTGCCCTTCAGTCCAAGGATGGGATTCACGCAATAAACCCCGCCAATGGCAAAACAGAATGGGCCTATGAAGGTGGTGCTTCAACCATCCCGTCGAGCACTCGTATGGGCAAGGTTCTCCTCGTCCCGTCAAAAGGACTTACCGCGATTCAACCCCGACACGATGGTTCCACCTACACGCAACTATGGCGTGTCTCAAAACTAAGGCCTGCAACAGCAAGTCCAACTGTTGCCAATGGAAAAATTTATAATGTCAATGGTGCCGGCGTTCTGAGTTGTATAAGTCCCGATGAAGGTAAAACCCTTTGGCAACTTCGTCTTAAAGGACCATTTAGTGGTTCACCAGTTGCAGCAGGAAAGCACCTCTATTATTTTAATGAAGCCGGTCTCGGCCAGGTTATTGACTCCAGTGGCAAAGAAGGTAAAATCGTCAGCAAGGTTGACTTGGGTGAGACGATCCTTTCCACCCCTGCGATCAGTAATGGAGCACTTTTTGTACGCAGTGATGAGCATCTATGGAAGCTCAATTGATTTTATAACTCATCCGCATCCCTCCACCCCAACCCCATAAAGAATGCGACGTATAACCATCATCCGCCACGCCAAGTCATCGTGGGAAGATCCGGAACTAACGGACAATCAACGCCCCCTCAATGATCGAGGACAGGAAAATGCACCCATGATGGGAGAGCGTCTGGCTGCCCAGGGCATGAATCCTGACCTACTGGTCTCCAGTCCTGCAATTCGAGCATTCGAAACCGCCATGGTCATTGCCGGTAAAATAGGCTACCCGGCCGATTCCATCGAGAAGGATGAACGCCTCTATCTTGCCGGAATCCAGGACTGGTTTGAAGTCATCCGCACACTACCCGAGGATGCTCTTCATGTCTTTTGTTTCGGTCACAATCCCGGACTTACCCACCTTTATAACATATTTTCTCCGGAACCTGTGGAGAACATCCCGACTTGTGGCGTATACGATCTTGATTTCGATGTGGATTCATGGTCTGAACTAGCAATGAGCAAGCCAGAAAGCGTTGGTTATGACTTCCCGAAAAATGGAGGAATGGAAAAGATCGAGCAGCCAGTTCTCAGCTGAGCAAATTCAAAAAATTATAATGCCGGCCTCATATTGTGGACGGTATTGTGTATCTTTCCAATAACCTCTTCACCATCGGTGGTCTCGAGGTCATAGGATATTTCCATTTGCATAACCCGCTGGACATCTGTCAAGCCGATGAAGACAGATTGACCATCCTCGAGAAGTCTGGCATTGGTTACCTTGACTGAATCTTCGCCGATTTCATCCGGATTAGATAACTTGTAGTGCTTGGAACCATAGGCACGGGTCCATCGATAGTTCCAGCGCTTTACTGCGTAGGAACCCAAATCTTCAGCAAGTTCCTTGTCCAATTTCTCAGTAAATCGCAGGACAACTCCATTTTCATGAATGTTCAAGCCTGTCGGCATAAGCAACTTTTTGCCTGTGTAACGAACTCGCTGAAAATTACCATCCTGGGCACCTGATGTCTGCCAACCCTTGAGACCACTCACGTAAAGCTGACCATCCTTTTTATTAAAACGTGCACGCATGGCACCGGAAAGGAATCGCAAGGGAAACTTGGTTGCCCCTCCCTGGATCATGCCATCAACTTCTTCACGGAGAATGAGGAACATCTCACAACGACCGTATGAAAGGTGCAGGAGTTCACCTCCCAGGGGTCCCCATCGCGTTCCCTCAACCCAGGCTTGGCCACCACATGAATTGTCCTGTTTATGGGGAATCCATGTGACCGGCCCGTCATAGGATGAGGGCGCATCCTTACGGTGATGCATGGGCATATACCCATAGAATCCTCCGGGCTTGATGATATCAACGCGTGATGATGGGACCCAAGTTCCCTGCTGATCAGCAGCAGTAATAATACCCTCAGGCCCAACAAAAAAACCATTGGGGTTACGAAAACCTGTTGCGACCCGCTCAATCCCGCTTCCATTCTTGGCAACTTTGAGGACCGAACCACCATGTTCCGTTCCATTTGCGCATTTTATGTAGTAAAAGTTACCTTCAGGATCAGTTTCCAGAGATGTCACAAACTCATGGGAACCCATGCTCACCTTGCCATCATGGTTGAAGTTCTCGTAGAAATCAGTCTCGCCATCTTTATTGAGGTCGTGTAGACGGGTAATCTGGTCACGTCCAAGCACATAGACCTCATCATTAACGATTCGAAGTCCCAACGGATGATAGAGACCGGTTGCAATACGCTGCCATGTTAATTTGTCGAGCTTTGCATCAATACCTTTAACAAGCCAAACATCACCCTCCATTGTACAAACAGCAGCATTACCGTTACGGAAGAAATCATGACCTCCAAAATGAAGGATAGATTTCCAAGGGTTTTGAAATGGAGGGGTTAAGGTGTCGATGACGTAGGGTTTATCCTCCCCCCCAAGGGTTCCCTGGGTTTTCAGGATTTCAGGCCATCTAGGTGGACCACCCTTCATCCATTGGTGAAGTCGTTTAGGGTTCCCGGAGGAATTTACAATATCGGCGAATTGGCCAAGCTTATCCCTTGTG
>JABJCN010000191.1 GCA_018668635.1 Opitutia bacterium | reverse complement strand
ATGAGCATCAAGAAAAGTGATTTTGGCAAGGTCGATGGCAAGAAAGTCGACCTTTACACATTGACCAATTCCAGTGGCGCTTTTGCCAAGATTACCAATTACGGTGGTATCGTTACAGATATTCAGGTGCCTGATAAGGTCGGTAAACTTGGAACGGTGGTTCTCGGGTTTGACAGTTTGGACAAGTACCTTGCCGGGCATCCTTACTTCGGTTGCATTGCTGGTCGTTACGCCAATCGTATCGCCAAGGGAAAGTTTACTATCGATGGCAAGGAGTATCAACTAACGGCCATCAATAATGGCGAGAATCATCTTCACGGTGGGGCCAAGGGTTTTGACAAGAAGATATGGTCGGCCAAGGAGATTAAAGGAAAAGGCTTTGTTGGAGTGGAACTCTCACGCACCAGTCCTGATGGCGAGGAGGGCTATCCCGGCAATCTCAATTCCGTGGTCACCTACAAATGGACCAATGATAATGCCCTCAAGATTGATTACAAAGCCAAGACAGACAAAGCCACGGTCCTCAATTTGACCAACCATTGTTACTTCAACCTGACAGGCGCAGCCAGTAGCATCCTTAACCATGAGATGCACATTGTAGCTGATAGCATGGTACCAACCAGCGATGCAGGCATCCCCACTGGAAGCCTCATGAAAGTGGCCGATACCCCCTTTGACTTTACAAAGCCACACAAGATTGGCGCACGAATAGGTGCCGAACATATCCAGATTACGAATGGCAAGGGCTATGACCATAATTGGGTACTCAATAATCAGGATGGAGATGTTGCTCTTGCCGCCCGGGTAACCGAGGTCGGTACAGGCAGGATCCTCGAAGTACTCACCGATCAGCGTGGCATCCAGTTTTACACCGGTAATTATCTTGACGGCACCCTGACCGGTCGTGGTGACAAAGTCTATAATCATCGTTTTGGCTTCTGTCTTGAAACACAGGTCTATCCGGATTCTCCGAACCAAAAGTCTTTTCCCAATGCTATCCTGCGTCCCGGGGAAACTTATACTCATCACTGCACTTATAAGTTTTCGGTCACCAAGTAAGATGAGATTTTATGGAGGGGCGGGCAGAAACCCCCGCCCTTCCTTCTTTTAAAGAAATCTAATGAACGCCCTCCGGCATTTTCTCGCCCACCTGCGAACCCATGAGGGGCGGCAAAGCCTGAAGATTTTTCGCAACTTCTTCATTGTCCTGACTGCGATCCTGGCGGTTCACACCTTGTTGTTTATTTTTATCATGGGCAGGGAGCAAATCGTGCTGCCTGCAGGCAAGAACCATGATCTCGATTTCAATGTGTTTACTGCCATCTATTGGGTCCTTATTACCATGTCCACCGTGGGTTACGGGGATATCACATTCCAGTCGCACCTTGGTCAGTTCTTTTCACTTGGGGTCATGATGTCCGGGGTTGTGTACCTTTTCATTCTTTTGCCGTTCTCCTTTATGGAGTTCTTTTACAAGCCACTGGTAAAGGCACAGAATGAATCTCGTGTTCCCCGAAAAGCATCAGCCAGCTTGAATAACCATGTGATTATCACCAGTTATGACAGTATTGCCCGGAATTTAATCATCCGCCTTCGGGAGTTTGATTTCCAGTTTGTCTTCCTCTTGAACGATATGGATCAGGCGGTTAAGCTTGTGGACTTGGAGATTCCCGTCGTCTACGGACTTTTTGATGACAAGCAATCATATCAAAATGCCGGAATTGATGAGGCATCCTTGCTGGTGAGCACCTCCAATGATGTTACCAATACCAATATTGCCTTCACGGCAAAATCCGTCCGCGACGACCTCAGAATTGTATCCCTGTCCTCCCACCCCTCCTCCGACGATGTCCTCGAATTGGCCGGCAGTAGCCATGTCCTGAAACTTCCAAAGGTGATGGCTGAATTCTTTGTCACCCGTATCGCCGGGGGAGAACGCAATGCTCACGTTATTGGCCAGTTTCAGGAATTGCAAATTGCCGAGGCACGTGCACGAAGGACCAGCCTTGTTGGTAAGACAATAAAAGAAACCAACCTCAGAAAGGACTATGGGGTAACTTTTCTAGGAACGCTTGAGCATGGACATTTCAGTTTTGCAGACTTGGAAACTGAAATTCAGGATTCCACGACTTTGGTTCTTGCCGGTACACGTCATCAGTTCGCAGCCTACAATCAACATTTTAATCCAGAAGGTGCAGCCAGTTCCAAGTGGGAAAAGGTCATCATCATTGGTGGTGGCCGGGTTGGACGTGCAACTGCTGAACGCCTTGCCCAAGAGCAAATTCCCTATACGGTCATCGACAATACCGAGGAAAATGTGCGTGTCACACCCGGAGCCATTCTTGGCAATGCAGCTGAAAAAGAGGATCTTGAAAAGGCCGGTCTGGATAAAGCCACTGCAATTATTATTACGACCCATGATGATGAGCTGAATATCTTCCTCACCATCTATTGCCGGAAGCTTCGTGAAGATGTAGAAATTTTCAGTCGGGCCCGCCTTGACCGGAACCTTGACACTTTAAAAAATGCCGGCGCCAACTTTGTCATTTCTTTTGATGCCACAGGCGCCAACTCGGTACTTAACCATCTTTGCCCGAATAACCTTATCACAATTACAGAGGGCTTGGATCTGTTTCGCTACCCGACTCCAAGTTCCCTTTGGAATAAGACAGTCATTGAGAGCAGGATTCGTCCTGACATGGGCTGCATTATCGTGGCGGTTATCCATAACGGGGCCATGAAGGTCAATCCTGGGGCAGATGATATTCTTGTCGAAGGCAGTGAGCTTGTTTTGATGGGAAGCACCGAGGCCGAACTAAAATTTATTTCCACTTATAGCCAGTCCAAGGATGATTGATCATTGTTTCCCTTGGGTATTCACGCTGAATTGGCTGAATTAACCATTTTTGAAAGTCCTGAACTGCTGATGCTCAGGCATCCTTGGATTCAACGATTTTAAATACCCGGAAATTTTGCCAAATCATCGATAGACACCATTGTCATATTGCTGCCAAAAAGCGGCTGGCTGTAGTTTGCCTTCCAAGGAGTCCCCGATTTCTTTCAGCCTTGGCATTTTTCGTACCGCATCAATGCCTTCCTTTATTCGACCCGGCGTGAATAGCAACCGCGTCAACGGTAAGTGGGCAATAGGTGTCAGGTCCGAAACCCGTGATTCGGCCAGATGCAATCGCTGAAGCCGGGGCATGGTTGCTAAAGGGGAAATATCTTTCACCGCAGTGCCTCGTAGAGTTAAGGTCACAATAGGCAATCCACGCAGGGGTTCAATGTTTTCCACAGGTGCGTTATTGAGCCAAAGTCCTTCAAGGGTGGCCATTCCCTTTAGTGAGGAGATGTCTTTCACGCGTGTCTCCGGGAGATATATATTTTTTAAAGGCATTCCTTTAAGCGCCTTTATATTTGAGACGCGTGTCTCGTTCAGGAATATCTGAATGAGAGGTGCGCCCTGAATCGGACTGAGATCCGTCACGCGCGTTTTTTCCAAAAAGAGTTCCCTTAAGGGCATCCCCTTGAGTGCACTCAGGTTACTTATGGGATTGTTGCTGAGATCAAGTGCCATCAATGGTAATCCCGCCAGCATTGAGATGTCTGAAACCCCTGTGCCTGCTAGGGATACGGCAACGGGCATACCTCGCTCGGACTGAAACTGCGCCTGTCCGTTGTAGTCCGGGTTTTTTGCGCTAAGTAGCTCACGAAGGAGTTGCTCTATATTCTTATCCTCAATGTCTCCTCCTTCCTTTTTCTTTTTTACCGCATCAGCAAGAATCTCGGCGGATGCCTTTAGGGCTCCTCCCGTTGTGGATATTCCTCCCGTTTCAGATTGTGCATCCGGTTTTGGCTCCACTGTGTTTTTGGGTAATTTTTTAGATTCGGGTTCGCCAGCAGGTCCACAACCTGTAAGAATTATCAATAGAAAGGGGAGGGCACGCGTCTGTTTCATCCACCAGACAAATGCTTATGGACTGCCTGATGGCAACGGCAAAGACGATGGCTTTTAGAAAGCTTTGGTTTGACAACCCCTTGCCATCAGCCCGACAACATGGCTTTTTTTTTAAAGACCCAACCAGTAACCATAAATCGACCATGAACAGACGCTCCTTCATTCAGTCCGCACTCGCTACAGCTGCAGCAACCGGTGCCACCTGGTTCGACACTCCGCAACTTCTTGCGGCTTCAGGTGCCCGTTCCAAATCCTTTAAGAAATATGGCGGGTTTCCCATGGGCATCCAAAGCTATTCCCTTCGCGGGTTTGGCGCAGAGGAGGCATTCAAGAAGATCAATGAACT